>JAWXBP010000280.1 GCA_034440135.1 Planctomycetia bacterium | reverse complement strand
GTTGCAACCTGAGGGCGGACAAGCGTCGCCCTAGCGACTGCCCGGCGAACATCCCCGCCACGCCGCCGACGACGAAGAGCGCGGTCACTGCCACCGGGACGTCGCGCTCGGACCAAACGTGCGTCGCCAACCCCGCAGCGCTAACCAACGTGATCACCATCAGCGATGTGCCCACCGCGCGATGAATTGACATGCCACTGAACAATACGAGGGCCGGCACGATGACGAACCCGCCCCCAACGCCGAACAGGCCAGACAACAGCCCAGTAGCCACGCCCACCAGAACAAGTAGGACAGCGCACCGCGACGTCAGCACTAACGCGCCCGCTTCGTCGCGCTCGCACGTGGGACCGGAAGCTTGATCCGTCGTTTCGTAATCGCGGACGCCGCGCGCCGAGGCGCCAGCCTGTCGCCACAGCCGCGCGGCGACGATTCCCATCAGTCCGGCGAACAACGACATTAGCAAGGCGTCTGGGATGAATTCGGACAGTTGCGCGCCGAGTGGAGCCCCGAGCATGCCTGCGACCGCGAATAGCATCCCCGTGCGCAGTTCCACCTCGCACAGGCGGAGGCGATGCAGAAAACCTACAAACGCCGTTGTGCCCACCGCCGCCAACGATACGCCCACCGCCTCGCGGGCCGGTACGGCCATGCCGAAGACCAGGAGCGGCACCGCGAAGATCGCGCCGCCGCCGCCGGTCAGACCCAGCGAGAGCCCTACCACCGCTCCGAAGACCAATGCCAGTCCTGTCATTTGCGATCTCGCTCCGGTGTTCGGCGTCGGCAATCTGGCGCAACGAATACTTACTTCGCTCAACCTGCCACAGTCGGCAAGCCCGCCTCCGTCCAGGCGCGATATCCTCCCTGCATATTCGTGGCTTCATATCCGGCGCGCTGCAGTACGCTCGTCGCGATGGCGGAGCGGCCGCCGCTCTGGCACTGCACGACGACCGGCCTTTCACGATCCACTTGGTCTAAGTCCCACGGCAACCGGCCCAGAAACTGATGACGAGCGCCTGCGATGTGGCCTTCCTGGAACTCCACGGCGCTCCGCACGTCCAGCAACGTCACCGCGCCTTGTTCGATCTTCGTGCGCAACTCGCGCGGAGTCGCCGAATGGTACGATTCCGTGCGCAAGCCTGCCCGGCCCGCGGCGGTGATGTCGAAATAACCACCGACCTGGTCAATTCCGATGGAACGTAGGTTCCGCAAAATTCCGTGCAAGTCGCTCGCTTCCGACAGCACGTAAGTCGGTTGGTCGTAGTTCACCAGGAAACCCGCCCACTGCACGAGCAAAGCCGCCGGAATGTTGATCGTCCGCGGAACATGCGCCTGGGCGAAATCCGCGGCCGCGGAAGCGTCAATCACCAGATGATTGGACGCGACGTGCGCCAACTCGTTCGGCGACAGCAACACCGGCGCTGGCAAGTTCCGCAGCAATTCCGGCCCGACCTTGTTCACTCGCTTTATCACCGCGAAATAGAACGGCGTCTCCGGCTGATCGTCCAGAATGTAGTCGACGAACTTCTGCTCGTCTTGAAACTGTAGTGAAGGATTGAAGCGATTCTCGTAGCCGACCGTGGTGGACGGGATCGCTCCCAGCCCCTTGCCGCAAGCGCTGCCAGCGCCATGCGCCGGCCACACTTGCAGGTGCTCCGGCAGCTCGCGAAAACGGCGCATCGAGTGATAAAGCTGTTTGGCGCCGATGACCGCGCTGCCTGTTACACCCGCGGCCGTCTCCAACAGGTCCGGTCGGCCGATCGACCCCACGAACACGAAGTCCCCCGTGAAAATCCCCATCGGCTCATTCGCGCCGCCTCCTTCGTCCGTCAACACGAACGAAATGCTCTCCGGCGTGTGCCCCGGCGTGTGCAGGACCCCCAGCCGAACCTTGCCGGCATAGAAGTAATCGCCGTTCTTGAGCAGCAGCGAGGTGTGCCGATCCGCGAACTGGTACTTCCAATCGGCGGGTCCCTCGTCGGACAAATAGAGCGTCGCGCCGACGCGGTCCGCCAATTCCCGGGAACCGGAGACGAAGTCGGCGTGAATATGCGTTTCGGCGGCGCCCACGATTCGCAACCCTTCCGCGGCGGCGGCGTCCAGGTACGGCTCGACGTCGCGCGCAGGATCGATCACGATCGCCTCGCCCGTTTTCTGACAACCGACAAGATACGACGCGTGCGCCAGCGCAGGGTCGTAAAAATATTTGAGTAACATTGCCTTGCCCCTTTCTGAATTGACGGCAGCAGGAAGCGCCCACGGAGTTCGCATCGCACGTCTTGCTCGCGGCCGAAACTGGCGTCGGCACGCGATTCCACGGCATCCGCGCCAATAACAGGCCCATTCCGCAAGTATCCGTGATGCCCGCGAACACCAGGCCGGCGCCGACGAACGCCGAGAGCCCGATCCAGTAGGGATGAGCGAAATAGCCCAGCAGCGCGCCTACCAGCACCAGCGAACCCGCCGCGATCCGCACCTGGCGTTCCAGCGAAATCACCTTCTGCCCGCGCACAACCGGCAGCCCCGCCTGGTCCCAGGCCTGGGTGCCTCCCTCGACGTTGACCACATTGCCATGCCCCGCGGCGATCAACTTTTCACAGGCCTGCTGAGCGCGGTTTCCGGACCGACAAATCACGTACAGCGGCTCCGCCGCGCCGTTGCGCCCGGCGGCGATTTTCGCCGCATCAAGCTGATCAAGCGGCAGGTTGCGGGCGAACTCGACATGCACCTCGCGGAATTCGACCGGCGTGCGCACGTCAATCAAGTCGACCTTCCGGCCGCTTTGCACTGCTTGCGACAGTTGCTGCGGGGAAATACTGGTCACGCTCATGGCATTCTCCTCAATGAATTGGCCGTTGCCTTTGGTTGTTATGTCGGAATCTGTCGATATGTCAGACGAAAAAAACGGGGCTGGGACTCATCGCGCCGAGCCCACGCCGAAACGCTCCTCGACGCATTTCAGGATGTTTTTCAAGTGCGGTTCCGCCACTCGGTAAAAAACTTTGCGGCCGTCTTTCTCGCTGGCCAAAAAGCCGCAGCGCTGCATCAGCCGCAAATGCTCCGACGCCATCGCGCTCGGCAACTCGCAGGCCTCGGCCAGTTCGCCGACGGTGAACTCTCCTTGGAGCAACATCTGTACCATCCGCAACCGGTGCGGATGGGCCAACGTCCGCAGGCACTCCGCCGCCTGCCCCAGCGCGTCAAGGTCCGTCAATCGAAGTTTTGCCGCGGCCATGTTGCTTGCTCCCGACTACCTTCAAATATATCGGAATGTTACGACCTGTCAAGTAGTAATTCCCGCGACTTCTGTTTGGCGGCGGATGAAATCCGTAAACCGACCTGCTCACCCCTATAGGTGCACTACCCATATCAGCAGGAACGACGAGAAGCACGGACGATGGAGACGCTTGGTAACGCTACGGCATTCCATGAGGTGCTTGGGGTTTTCGGGACAGCCCCGGAAGCGCGAGGCGATTGGCCAAGGCAGCCCGGCCGCGCGCACCCTCGATGACCGCCTCGGCCAGGTCCAAGAAGCACTGCGTCGCGTGGAACGCGCGATGTAGCCGAGGTCGTGCCGAGGGCTTCTGGGCAACTGGATTGGATAGACGTGAAGCTACTCGATCAACTCGACTTCGCTCGGCCGCCAGCTTTTGTCGAAGAACGATTCGAGCGGGCTATAGAGGCGGAGGATTAAGAACCACCCTTTGCCGGGGACGGTTTGAATCCAATTGCCACGCTTGACTCCCTGCGGTTCTTTCGGGCCGAAATACACCGTCGTGGCGCCGTCGGCGTTGGATTCGGCGGCAGGCGATGGATAGCTCTGGCTGCCTGCGCGTGGAAAACGCTGAGGCGTGTCGAGCATCGATCGCGTCATGTTGTCGTAAACAGTGAACGACCAAAAATTGGCCGCCGGGATGCCATTGGGAAGAGTCACTTGGTACGCTTTGGAGCCGTCAAAATGCTTGCCATCTGCGTCGACCAACGCTAGCAAGTATTGTGATCCGATCCCGGGGAGGCGCATGGCCATTGCGGGAGTAATCCCTGTTACGCCATAGAAAAAGTTGGTGCGCGCATCCATGGTGCGGTAACCGGTTTTTGGGAACAGCTTCACGCCTTCCTTCGTGATTTCGGGGATCGGCGTTTCGAACTCGTAGCCGGTCACGAACAAGTAGTTGAACCAAGCAGAATCGGGATAATAGTACCAACTCGGATCACGCGGGCTCATAAATAGCGTGCGAGAACTTGCGTTGGCCATTGCCAATGCATCGTTCATGATCTTCTTCATGCGTGCGTCAGGTTTAAATGGCTCGCCCTTAACAATGCCGATGGCGGCGATTGGCCCCATCAGTTCGGCGTCGAGCGAAGTTGCAGGCTCGTGTTGCACAATCTCGTCGAGCATCTCATAGAACGTCCAGTCGTTGGGCGGAATGGTATTCATCACCTTTCCGCTTCCTTCGTGGAAGACGGTCGGCGGAGGCAACGCGACTCGACCGAGACTTGCCTTACCAGCGAGGAATTCAGCAATCGGAGTGCCAACGCCGCCCGCCTCATACGGATATACTTTTGTCGACTTCTTGATCGACTCGACGACCGGCTTGGGGTCGGTGTGATTCTCCAGAAACGACCGCCCAAACCAAACGATGCTATTTGTCTGCGAGTGCGCAAGGTAGAAGCCGCCGTCGGGCAGTTCGCCCGCATATCTGGGAGGAACGATCAAGTACTTTCCGCCTTCGCCACGATCCGGTCCGGGCATCCCCAAGTCGATGACCCAGCGGAACCAGGCGTCTTGAACAGCACCCAAAAATCTGGGGGGCGTTTCCAGCACGATCGGGCCCTTAGAGAGATCCAAAGTACCCATGACATAGATGGTGTCCGCATTGGCGGTAAGAAACAACGACTTCGAGTCCATCAACTCGGAGAAAACCACGACTTCGTTGTCCTTGGCGCCGATACTGTGCAAACCCTTGTGCAGCGCATGAATGCTAACACCACGCAAATTGTCCATAAACGCGCGGAACGCGTATGTGAAATCGAGATTGTCATAGATGGTTTTGACGGTCGCCTCGCTCGGCACCCCGTCATTGAATTCAAGCGTGGTCGTCCTCAATTCGATCCTGTCCGGTGTAACAATCGAGGCCGGCACTTCTTGCGCTCGTCCAGCTGTTTCGAGAGATGCAAAAATGGCAACGCAGCAGGCAATGCCGATCCACCGAATTGAATTGCACTTGCGCGTCATTTTCGTGGTCCTTGAAGGAGGCTGGTTTGCGTCAGCAAATATAGGTTAACCGTGACGAGTTACAAGCATTAGTAACCGTCGCCGTCCCGGCTCGTGACACGGAGCGGCGAAACTGGGTCGAGCTCATGTCCAGCAGTCGAGCCGGCCCTCAGTTGGCACACGCGACGTGACCCGATTCCCCGCCAGAGGTTCGTGCTTTTCGTGCCTTCCGTGGTTGCCTCCGAATGCCCGGAAAAAGCTGTGTAGAGCAACGAGCCGCTCACCCTTCGGCCGCCTGCGCCGTCCCCTGCCAGCCAGAAAGCTTTCCCTGATAGAAGCTGTCAAAGCGATCCGCCTCGATCGCCGCGCGGGCGCCGGCCATTAGCCGTTGGTAGTACGTCAGGTTATGAGCTGAAAGCAGAATCGGCCCGAGCATCTCGCCAGCCATGAATAAGTGCCTGATGTACCCCCGGCTGTGACGACAAGCGGGGCACGGGCAATGTTCGTCCAACGGTGCATCGTCGCGCGCATATTTCAAGTTCCTCATCCGCCGCGTCCCTTGGTCCGTGAACGCCAGCGCATTGCGGCCGTTGCGCGTCGGCATCACGCAGTCAAAGAGATCGATGCCACGACGAATCGCTTCGAGCAGATCGCGCGGCGTGCCGACTCCCATCAAGTAGCGCGGTCGATCCGCCGGCAACGCTGGCACGGTCACATCCAGCATCGCGTACATCTCCGCGGGCGTCTCACCCACGCTGAGCCCACCGACTGCATAGCCCGGAAAATCCAATTCCACGAGCTGTCGCGCACTCTCAATGCGCAACTCTGGAAACAGCCCGCCTTGCACGATGCCGAACAATACCTGGTCAGGCCGCTGCGCGACTTGCAGCGCGCGCGCCGCCCAGCGCGTCGTGCGAGTCACGGCGTCGGCCAGTACTTCGAACGTGTTCGGCAGGCCGACGACGTGATCGAGCACCATCGCCACGTCGCTGCCGAGCGCCTCTTGAATTGCCACGGCGCGTTCCGGAGAGAGTTCGACGAGACTGCCGTCGATGTGCGAGCGGAATGTGGCCCGGTCTTCGGTAACCTTGGTCATCTGCGCCAGGCTGAAAACCTGAAACCCGCCACTGTCCGTCAGAATCGGCCCATCCCAGCCCATAAAGCGATGCAGTCCGCCGAGTTCGCGCACAATCTCCTCGCCGGGCCGCAGTGCCAGGTGATACGTATTCGCCAGAATCATCTGCGCGCCGGTCGCGCGCACCGCGTCAATGGTCAAACCCTTAACAGTGCCGACCGTTCCCACAGGCATGAACGCCGGCAGTTCGACCGCTCCGCGCGGCGTATGAAAGACGCCCCGACGGGCGCCCGTCGACGCGTCGACGTGCTTCAAGGCGAACGAGAATCCATCGCGTTTCATGGTTCGCAGAATACTAGACGCCGCGCCAAAATGATACCGAGCCCAGGCAGCGCCATACGCCTTGAGAATCGAGCAATCTTGGTCACAATGTCGAGTGCTACGATCGCCGCCAAGTTCTCGAGAGTTCCCCCATGAAAATTTTCCGCTACCGCGACGCATCCGGAGGTATTCATTTCGGTCGCCGCCACAACGACGGCCGCGTGACCCGCATCGAGGGCGACATCTACGGAGAATACCGCGACACCGGCGAGTCGGCCCAAGTTGCCGCGGCACTCGCCCCCGTCGAGCCGCGCGACATCATCTGCATCGGCCTCAACTACCGCAAGCACGCCGAAGAAGGAGGCAAGCCGATCCCGGAACAGCCGGTGGTGTTCATGAAGAACGTCGGCGCCGTGCAGGATCCAGGCGGGCCGATCATCCTGCCGCGGAAGTTGCGCAGCGACTCCGTCGACTACGAATGCGAACTGGCCGTGGTGATCGGCCGCGAATGCTACAACGTCGCCCAGGCCGACGCCTTGAAGTACGTGTTAGGTTACACCTGCGCCAACGACGTCAGCGCCCGGGACTGGCAATCCAAGTGGGGCGGCGGCCAATGGTGCCGCGGCAAGACCTTTGCCACTTTCTGCCCGCTCGGCCCTTACCTCGTGACGCCCGATGACATCCCGAACCCGAATGCGCTCGGCATTCGCACCATTCTCAATGGCCAAGTGATGCAGGATTGGAATACCAGTGACATGATTTTCAACGTGCCGACGCTGATCGAATTCCTCAGTGGCAGCACCAAATTGGTTCCTGGCACCGTTATTCTCACAGGCACGCCCCACGGCGTCGGCTTCGTGCGAAAACCGCCGGTCTTCCTGCAACCCGGCGACAAGGTCACGATCGAGATCGATCAAATCGGCCAGCTCACAAATCCGGTGATCGAGGAATCGTTTTAACCGGATCAGCGCCGCGTTGTTGTGGCCGGTCTCCCGACCGTACCACCGGCATAGGGTAAGACGCTCGTCAGATCAGCGCTTGCCGCGCCCCTTGAGTTGCGTCGCGGAGCGATCGTCACGAACGACGAATTGCCAGAGCAGTTCGTCCCATACGCGCAGCGAATCGTCTGCCAAACCGCTGGATTGCGCGGCCGGAAGCGCGACGCGCTCCTCGCCTGACGCCCATGACTCAAGCGCACTATCCAACACTTGCGCGCGAGTGACGCGACGTTCAATCAACGGCGCCGGCGCCGAGGCTCCGAAGTTATTGCGGACATTGTTCAAATCGACGACGCTCACCTCGCCGTCGCCATTCGTGTCGCCCACGACACCTGGCCCAGAAGCGCCGAAGTTATTGCGAACGTTGTTCAAGTCCACCACGTTCACTTCCCCGTCGCCGTTCGTATCTCCGACGACAATCGGCGCATCCGAGGCGCCAGGCGTGCCTCCCGCGCGGCTGCTGACCTTCCATCCGGCGGCCACATCCCAGTTTTCGAGCGGCCCGGCCGGGTTCACAACGGTCAACGACAGGCCTTCGCCATCGGTGGTTGCATACCAGGTATTGGAGTACGCAAAATCTTGCACCAGCGCCGTCAGCGTGGCGTTGAGGAACACCGACTCGCCATTGTTGCTCAGGTTGCCAACAAACTCTCCGGCCACCGGAAGATTCGCGCCGTAGCGCGACTCGAACGCCGCCTGGTTGTTCACCACCACTACATACGCGCCCGGCGCCACGGAGATGTCGCCGAACTCAAATTCGATGCCGCCTCCCAGATTGTATCCGGCGAGGTCGAGTGTCGTCGTACCGATATTCTGCAGCTCGATGAATTCAAAGTCGCTGCCCACGAACGGACTGCCCGCCGGCGGCGCGGGCGGATTGTACATGATCTCCGTCACCCGCAGCGCGGACGGTAGCCGGAAATCACCGATCACTTCGGCACTCCATTGATTGCCAATGGCGGCTCGTGCCCGGACGATCGTGCTTTCATGCAATGTCAGTTCCGCCGCGCCCGGCGACCCGAACGTGAACAACTCGGGCACAAACAGGAAGTCGTCGTTGTTCACCGCGCGATTCATCGGTTGAAACGCCAGCACATTCTTTCCCGGCACGAGAAGATGCTTGAAATTGCTCAGACTCAGCGACTCGAATTCGAGCGCCTCCGCGTCGGGATGCTCCGCCGTGGCCAGCGAGTTGTAGCCAAAACGCAACGGCGGCGCATTCCGCGAGGCCACGCGCTGACCGTTCAGAAACACGATAAATCCGTCATCGTATTTCACGCGCAGGTTCAGGCCGTTCAAGTCTACCGGATTCGCGACGTTGAACTCCGTGCGCAAGTAGACGCTCGCGTTCACGTTCAGCATCGCTTGCTCAAGATCCGTGGCATAGACGCCGTCGTAGTCGCCCAATAAGTCATAGCCCACGCCGACCGTGCCCGACGTCCACGCAGCATCGTTGAACGGAATCGTCGTCCAGGTCGTGCCGAGCGACGAGCCGCCGTTGGAACCGGTGGGCACGAAATACTTCGCCGGGTGCAGGGCGTCGTAGAGCAAAATGTCGCTGCCGCTGGGGATCAACGTGGCGGCAGGATTCACGCTACCGTCGGGGAGCCGTGGATCGCTGCCGTCGGTCGTATAGTAGGCGTCGGTCTGCGACGTGATACCCAATTCGAACCCCGGGTCCACATCACCGCCGTAGCTCGTCAACGACGGTGGGGGCAAGGTGGAAACCAGGCCCTTCGAGTTCAGTTGATCCAGCACCACATTCCCGCGCGTGGGGAAAATGTTGTTGGTCACGAACTGAACGGCGTTGAGCCAGGTCTGCCGGTTGAGTCCCGAGTTTCCCCAGCGCGCAGCCTCGCCCACAATCGCGCGATCGATCTCGGCGGCGCGCGACTGGAATCGGGCCGTCGCCGCTTCCCGCGTCAAGGCGCCGCCGTTGAAAAAGTGCTCCTGCACGCGATCCGCCACCGCCAATCGAAAATCCTCCGAGGTCCAAAGCTGTTGCCAGATCCACTGTGGATTTGCGTACGCAAACGACGACCCTGCGGAATACGGCCCCATCCGGTTCTCGGCGACATTCAGCAACGTGTGCTCGCTGTCATGCGCAAAGAACTTCCAGCCACCACTGGCGCCAGTCCGTTCGCGCATGCCAAACCAATTGTTGACGGCCGTATTGCCCAGAAAGTTAGAAATGGGCGCATCCAAATTGCCGCCGTAGACGATCACCAGCATGTAATCGATCAAATTCTCGGCGTCGAGCAGCACCTCGTAGTTGGGATTGCGCGTGCCGTCCGGGTTGTTGCCGAGCAATTGCTGATAAAGTGCGGCGCGCCCCGCTTCCGTCGGCGTCGCAGCGATGGCGTTCGCGCCTTGCCAGAAGCGGAAAAACGCGTCCAGATTCCCGTCGGTCGCCTGAGTTTGATACGGCCCAGCTTCCGCCTTGACCACGTCGTAATTGTCTTTTTCCCCGCCGAGATACGTCTCGCCGTACGAGGCCTCCGCTCGCTCCTGCGACTGATACATGCCCCAGTATTGGCCGTTGATGTACAGGTGGTAGTAACGGCTGCGCGTATACGGTTGCCCCATGTCGCGCTGCGTATCGCGCGAGAAGACATCCCGGATCGCAGTGTGCCGCGAGTCGTTGCCGAACGACCAGGAGTAATTCTGATCCGTGCGCAGATCGACACTGTCGAATTCATCCGCGCCTTCATCCCCGAACAGCGGGTAGTTCAACTTGCCGTCGCCGTACTCGCGGCGGAAAAATAAACGGAACGCGTGCTTCGGATTCGATTCCGAACGACTGAATCCTCCGCGGATGCGAAGTCCGGCGTTGACCTGAAAGCCCTCGCTGCCGTCTGGGTTGATGAGTTCCAGCGACGTCTCTTTTTCCCAATTGCTCCCCTCGCCGCCGGGATTTGCATAGATCCCATCGGGACCGAATAGGTCGTCAAGATCCATCACGATCGACATCGACGGAATCGCCTTCATGTCGTTGATGATGGTGCCGAGATTGGCGTTGACGACACCCTGATCCATCCCGTAGTTGACGACGTTGCCGCCCCAATTCGACGGCCAGCCCGGCGGCGGCGCGCCGTTGGGCGATTGACGAATCACATCATTGAGAAACAGGTACGTCCGCGACCCAGGATCGCTCGGCTCGAAGTCCGGCTTGAAGGCCGCGGCGCGGAGCACCGTCGTGGCCGTGACATGAATTGGACCGCTATAGGTGATGCCATTGGCCGGCGTGGGCTCGGTGCCGTCGGTCGTATAGCGAATCGTCGCGTCAGCCGTGGCCGTCGTGATCGTCACGTCGAAGGGAGCGTCGTAGTACCCGTGATCCACGCTGAATTGCACATCCGCAATGAAGCCGTCCGTCGGCGGGGTCTCGTTTGCCGCGCCGGGCGTCGGCGTCTTGAAGAAACCGAGCTTGGGCTCCACTTCGCCGGCCACCGTGGCCGTGATCTCCGGCAGGATCAGAAAATCACTGCTGCCGCTCGATACGTTCAACCCTTGGATCGCGAGGACATTCGTACCGGCGACCAACGCGCCTTTGAAGTCCGTAATGTCGAACTCCTCGTACACGACGGCGAGACTGTCCGGATTCACGTCACTGGCGTTGTCGTCCCAAGCGGCCTCCACCGGAGCATGGATGTCTTCCACGCGCTGTCCGTTGAGATAGGCGACGAACCCGTCGTCGTACTTCATTCGCAACATCAGCGTGTTGATCGACAACGGATCGTCCACTTCGAACGGCACGCGCAGATAGGCGGTCGTAGTGGTGTTGTACATCTCGGCGAACAGGTCGGTCTCAATCAACGAGCGATAGGTGGAAGCCTGGTCGTAGCCCCAGCCCGTCGCTCCGCTGCGCCAACTGGCATCGTTAAAAGTCCGCGACGTCCAGGTGAGCCCGAGCCCTGGGCCGTTCGCCGCAGTCGGCACTAACGCCCGACCCACCGTTTCCGGGCCCAGCAACGTGACGCCGTTCGTTCCCTGCTCTACGCCGTAGGAAACGTCCTCGTGCTGCGCGGGATATGCCGGAAAAAACTCCGTCTGAATCGTCGCGGCGTCGGGCGCCACCAACGCCAGATACTCGCCGTCCAACGACAGCCGGAAGTTTGTGTGCAACTCCCCGGCGTCGACGCGGTCGTTCCCCGAGGCGAACACCACCAGAAATCCGCGCGCGGGCAGCGTGACGTCCGGGAACGTCCACATATCGAGGACGTCGTCATCGTCCGTCAGATGGTAGCCCGCGAGGCTCAACGGCTCGTCGGTCGGGTTATAGACCTCGATCCAGTCGGAATACGCTCCGTCTTCATCCTGGAGCGTGTTGGCGTTGTCCGCCATGAACTCCGTGATGACCGGGCCCACGGCCAGCAACTGGCGGTGTTCCAACGACTCGAACCTCAGGGGCACGTTACGACGTGTCCGCCCGCCTGGACGCTCTCTGTTCATCTGCCCGTTCCGAACTTGGTGGGGCCGCCCCCGGCGTGGATCGCTTCGGAGTCGGCAAGGTCGCGCGAGGCACCAGGAGGCGCAGCCATAGCGCCCTCGGTCGTGCCGATGCAAATGCCAATCTTACAAGAACCTTACGTAAAAAGCACGGAAAAAACCCTTGAATCAGGCCGGCTGTGGCCGTGTCGGCTCGAGCGACTGAGGTTGTTTGCCCGTGATATAGACGATAAATTGCCCCCCGCCGTTTCCCTAACGCGGCCAGTTTGCCCAAAAAAGGAGCCGCGCGTGATCGCCCAGCTAGCTGCTTCGGAGGTCGTTACCAAGCCAATCGATCGCCACGAGCAAGGCGCTCCCTACGAACTGCCCCGGCACGTCGAGTCGTTGGAAGACTGCTACTTCTATCACACGATGGAATTGCCGGAGTTCGGCCTCGTACCCGGGCACTGGGACCTGCGCGACATGTTCGACGACTACGTCGGGCATGTACACGTGCGGAATCGTCGCGTGCTGGATATCGGCGTCGCCACCGGCTTCCTGACGTTCGAAGCGGAGCGCCGCGGCGCGGACGTCGTCTCGTTCGACATCGGCCACGGCGGCCAGCAAAAGTTGCTGCCGTTTCACCAGAAGCTTTATTACCGCGACCACGCCCGTTGGGCCGAAGCGCGCTCCGACCATTTCGACGCCTGGAAAAACGCCTACTGGCTTTGCCACCGATTGTTCAAGTCCCAGGCCCGCGTGCATTACGGCGACATTCATCAATTGCCGCCGTCCCTGGGCCGCTTCGACGTGGTGATCGTCGGCGCGGTGCTGGAACACGTCAACGATCAGATCTCAGCCCTGGCCTCGATCTCTCGCGTCACTGGCGAGACCATGGTCATCGCCACCGACCTGATCGACAGCGAAGAACGCCTCGCCCGCTTCGAACCGCGCGCCAACAACCCAGATCAAGATTTCACCTGGTGGACCTACTCCATCGGCACGTACCGAGAAATCCTCGGCATGCTCGGCTTCGAAATCGAGCGAGTCACCACGGCCAACTACCGCTACGCCAGGATGAACACAACGGCGAAGCGGTACACGATCGTGGCCCGACGCGTGGCTGACTGAGCAACAAGCGATAGGTGCCTGGGGCAGCGGCATTCCATCCGAGTATTGCGACGTCCAACTGGCTGGGGCTTCATCCAACGTGATAACCAATCGGCACGATGCCCCAGCCGGTTAAAGTTGGGGGCCGTTTCGGTGGCGCCTCAGCCCCAGGCACCCGCGCTTAACTCTGAGAACAGAAATGCAGCTCAGTCGTTTCGCTTGGCGACGGTGACTCTCGCGGCCAACGACCTGGCGATCCGTGGTGCGAGGTAGATGCCCACGATGACCAGCACCCTAAACACGCTGGTGAGTCCCCAATAAAGTAAGGTGCGATCCGGAGCAAATGTTTCGTAGTGAGTCCTGCCCATGGCTGTGAGTCTCGCCACGAAAGAGTTGTGCATTTGCAAGATCAGCGGCTGCTGAATCATCCACCAAACACCGACGGCGATGCACGACACCAGCCAGAAAAGTGATCGCAAATTGAATTGAGATCGCAGCATATCTTTCTATCGCAGATGAATCCCTCGCCACTACAGAATGTCCCATGCATGGACGATTGGGAAGAACCATTGTCAAAACAAAAAAAAGCCCGCCGGACTTCTTGCGAAATCCGACGGGCTGCTGATGAAAAACGGCGATTCGCCAACGGAGCGCGAATCAACCGGTAGTTTCGGCCTCCGAGCCGATTAATACATGTCGTAGTCGCCGCCGTGACCAGCGCCGCCACCCTTCTTCTTGCTGTCCTTGGGCTTCTCGGCGATTAAGGCGTCGCTGGTCAACAGCAACGTCGCCACGCTGGCCGCGTTTTGCAACGCGGTGCGGGTCACCTTGGTCGGGTCGATAATGCCGGCCTTGACCAGGTCCTCGTAGGTGTTGGTCGCGGCGTTGTAGCCGTTGTTGCCCTTCTGCTCGAGGACCTTCTCGCACACTACGCTGCCGTCCTGGCCCGCGTTGTTGGAGATCATCGTCAGCGGGGCGCGGCAAGCGCGGAGCACCAGGTTGTAGCCCATCTGCTCGTCGGTCGAGAGCCCTTCGGCCTTGACCGCATTCGCGGCCCGCAACAGTGCGACGCCGCCGCCGGGCAGAATGCCTTCCTCGACCGCGGCACGCGTGGCGTGCAGTGCGTCCTCGACGCGGGCCTTCTTTTCCTTCATTTCGCTTTCGGTCGCGGCGCCCACGTTCACCTTGGCAACGCCGCCGGCCAACTTGGCGAGACGCTCTTCGAGCTTCTCACGATCGTAATCGCTGGTCGAAGCGTCGATCTCGCGGCGAATCTGGTCGATACGCGCCTTGATGTCCGAGGCCTTGCCGGCCCCTTCGATGATCGTCGTGTTGTCCTTGTCGATGATCACCTTCTTGGCGCGGCCGAGTTCGGCGACGCCCAGGTTTTCCAGCTTGATGCCCAGGTTCTCGAAGATCGCCTGGCCGCCGGTCAGGATCGAAATGTCTTCCAGCATCGCCTTGCGGCGATCGCCGTAGCCGGGGGCCTTCACCGCGGCGCACTTGAACGTGCCGCGCAGCTTGTTGATGACCAACGTGGCCAAGGCTTCGCCTTCGATGTCCTCGGCGATGATCAGCAGCGGACGGCTAGCGTTCACCACGGCTTCGAGGATTGGGACCAATTCCTTGACATTGGTGATTTTCTTTTCGTGCACGAGGATATAGCAATCCTCCAGCACGGCCTGCATCTTCGTCGACTCGGTGACGAAGTACGGCGAGAGGTAGCCGCGGTCGAACTGCATGCCTTCGACCCATTCGACTTCGGTCTTCAGGCTCTTGCCTTCATCAACGGTGATCACCCCGTCCTTACCGACCTTTTCCATCGCCTGGGCCAGCAACTCGCCGATTTCCGTGTCGTTGTTGCTCGCCACGGTGCCGACCTGAGCCATTTCCTTTTGGCTCTTGATCGTGATCGACATCTTGTGCAGCTTTTCGGTGATGTCGGCCACCGCCCGCTCGATGCCTTGCTTCAACTGGACCGGATTTACGCCAGCCACCACGGCCTTGAGGCCTTCGTTGAAGATCGCTTCGGCCAGCACGGTAGCCGTCGTGGTGCCGTCGCCGGCCACGTCGCTCGTCTTCGAGGCGACTTCGCGGACCATCCGCGCGCCCATGTTTTCGTACACGTCTTCCAGGTCGACTTCCTTGGCGACGGTCACGCCGTCCTTGGTCACCGTCGGCGAGCCGAAGCTCTTCTGCAAAATAACGTTCCGGCCTTTCGGTCCGAGCGTCACCTTGACCGCCCGGGCCAGCTTGCCCACGCCACGCTTAATCGCGTCGCGAGCTTCCTGGTCGAAAGCAATCGTCTTGGCCATGTTTGGATTTGCTCCTATTGATAGTTCGGTTGAGTGTTTGAATGGCGCGTTGGAGGTGACCGGCCGGGGCGTGAATGTCAAATGACGAAGTTCGAATGTCGAATCAAATCTGAATGACTAATTTCTAATGAAAGGATCTTGAACTTCTCAACAGCCCTTCGTCAGCCCTTCGTCATTCGGATTTCGTCATTCATTCGACATTCAGATTTAGAAATTAGTCATTCCCCGCCCCGCATGGCCTTACTCCAGCACGGCTAAAATGTCGTCTTCGCGCATCAGCAACAGTTCGTCGTCGCCGATCTTGAAGGTCTCGCCGGCGTACGAGGTGAACAGGACGCGGTCGCCCGGCTTGACCTGCATCTTGCCGCGAGTACCGTCGTCCAGCAGGCGGCCGTTGCCGATGCTGACCACGGTGCCGCGGGCCGGCTTGTTCTTGGCCGAATCCGGCAGGACGATGCCGCCGGCGGTCCGCTCTTCGGACGCTTCGCGCTCCACGACCACGCGGTCGCCCAACGGTTGCAGCTTGATGTCGCCGGATGATTTCTTGCTCTTGGCCTTCGTCGCAATCGACATAGTCGGATTCGCCTCCACGAATGGAATGGACACTTGAACGGTTAAGGCAGGCCGCGGTCAGCGGCCGAGCGGGCTCAAAGGCCGCCGGAAACCTGCCAGACATGCGCAGTCGCAGCGCACGCATGCGTTGGGAAAGCAACTCCCGGACCAAATCCAACACGGCGTCACAAACGTCTATACGGCATCGGTTTGTGATGCAACGACCGCGTTATGACCAACCGCCCTGGCCCGACAATTCCGGCGAATTTCGTCCGCCAGCCAGGCTCAGCCTGCCAAACTGGCACCACCGAAACGAACTCAACCTCGAGCGAAAAAAATGTCGCGCCATTTGGTTGCCAAGCCGCCGGGAGAAGGGCAGAATACAGGCGTCGCGTGCGCGAAATCCGTTCCGCTGTCTCAAATCGTCTCGCCAAAACAACTTGCGCCCGTTGTGCGGCGGCCGATTCACAGGCGTCGGTCCTTGGGTCGGTTCTCGTTACTTCGGGAAGCAGACCCCGGTGGCGGCCTCCCCATGGGTCGAGCGGTACGATTGCGTCTCGGCCGATCGCTTGTCCCGCAGACTCCGCAAACGTCCGAATTCGTTGCCTTGGGGCTCTGTCGTTGGCGAAGAGGCTCGACCTCGTCGCGCGTGCCAGTCATCGAGGGCAGTTCCACGCATCAAGGAGGTGATCCTGTGCGTCGCAGTCGTGTTGCCGGCTTCACGCTAGTGGAGCTGCTGGTGGTGATCGCCATTATCGGCGTCTTGATTTCCCTCTTGCTTCCCGCGCTCCAGGTCGCTCGCGAAGCCGCGCGAAAAGGAACTTGCACCAACAATTTGAAGCAATTGACCCTGGCGGTCATCAACTACGAGCAAACGTTCAGGGTGTTTCCGCCATCGGGCATCGTCGATCGCCCGACCGGCGAACCCAAGGAAATCGATGGCTCCGTTCGCAAGAACGGATACGTCTATTACACGCAAAACTCAGGGCGGATGTTCAGTTGGGTCGTGCTGACGCTGCCGTTCTTCGAGCAGCAGGCGCTGCACAAGCAGTTCAACTTCAGCAAATCCGTCCTGGATCAGCGGGATATCGAGCCGCAATCCACGTACATTTCCACGCTTGGCTGCCCCTCTGATAGCGCCGTGGGGCGAATCTTTTCAGACCTAGCGGCCACGCGCCGCAAAGTTTTCGCCAAGGGGAACTACGCCGCGTTTTGCAGTCCGTTTCACGTCGAGTACCAGAACTTTTTTCCGGGGGCACTGATCGCGCACGTCCCGCAGACGCGTCGTCGCTTTCGCGATGGATTTTCGACGACCATTATGCTGTCCGAGGTTCGGACCCGCAATAATCCGGTCGACGAACGTGGTGTTTGGGCGCTTCCCTGGTGTGGGGCATCGCTGTTGGCCTACGATGCCCACCACTTGGCGCCCAAAGAGGAACTAGAGAACTTTCGCAATTATCGCCGCCAAGGTCGCTACTTGGTCGATCCGGCATTTGTTTTGGATTCGGCGCAACCGCCAAACAATCCTGGACCAAACTTGGATGTCATCGGCACCTGCAACAATGAAGCGGATGCGGTGTTCTCGAATATGCCTTGCCGCGCGTTCCGTGAAGCCTCGTACTGGTCGGCCGCACCACGAAGTCTCCATCCTGGCGGCGTGAATGTATCATGGTGCGACGGCCGCGTCACTTTTATGAATGACAACGTTGACCGTACCGAATTCGCCTACTTGGTCTCGATCGACGACGGCAAGCCGGTTTCCATCGACGAGTGAAGCGAGGCGGGGCGACGCTTGAACAAGAAATCCAGAAACGCTGGCTCGACTCCTTCGGGCGGACTGTCGCTGGCGAGTGTCGTCCTCGGATTGGCGCTCCTCGGCATTTCGATGTACTGGGGCGCTACCGCCGACGCGCCCCCCATGACTTACTCCGACGAAGAGGCCAAGGAATATCTGGATAACGCCGCCAAACTGCATGACATGGCGTTCCAGACCAGGCCGACGGGCAACCAGAAGAAGGCGCTCGTTTCCGCCGAGGAATTGGCAGCGCAACGTCAGAAATACGAAGAACATAAGGCCGCAGTAGAATCCGCTCGATCCCGCACGGAAGTCACTCGCTGGGTGCTGATGGGCGCAGGTCTCGTCTTCACCGTCGGCGGCCTGTTTGTGTACAAGCTGACGGCCGAGTAATTGTCGTCTGTCACGATCCTGTCGACCAACAAGTCACGCTCAGTGCCGCCTCTTCCTCATCCAGCGGCTCGATTGTGCGCAGTTGCGCATCGAGAACTTCGAGCGTGGCGTCCGACGCATCGTTCCGCCGGGCCTCGATCCGACGTACCAATTCGTCACGCGGCGCGCGGCATGCCCAAATCTTGAATGACACAGCCATCCGCTCGACCAAGTCCTGGAAACGCCGGCGCTCAGCGCGCCGCAGGAAAGTGGCGTCGACGATGACCGCGAAGCCCGCCGCGAGCAACGTCTCCGCCAGCGCCTCCAGCCGGCAATACGTCGCCTGCGAGGCCGATTCGGCATAAGCCTCCGCCGGCGCCTCGCCGCGCACGCCGAACAAGCGTTTCCGTTCCACATCGGAACGAATACGAATCGCGCCGTGTTTGCCAGCAAGTTCGGACGACACTGCCGTCTTTCCACTGCCTGAAACGCCGTGCATGATCCACAGCCACGGCGTCGGCCGTTCGCGCCAGCGTCTTGCTTCTCCGAGATAGCGCTCCGCCGTACCGCGCAGCGCGGCGAGTTCCCCTGCGTCCGTCACTTGTCCGCCGCGCAGCAGCGTCACCGCCGCGCGCACCGCTGCGCGGTAGGCAATGTAGTACGGCAACAGGGCCATTCCCGCGTAGTCGCCGGTAACTTCCAAATAAGTGTTCAGGAATTCATAGGCGACGTCGCGGCGCCGTTCCGCTTCCAGGTCCATGAACAAAAACGCCGCCTCGCTGAGCACGTCGATCCACCGCAGCGACGGATTGAACTCAATCCCGTCGAAGGCCGTGATCCGATCATTCCACAGTAGCAAATTCCCCAGATGCAAGTCGCCATGGCACTCGCGCACGAAGCCGCTTTTCAGACGATCGCAGAAGGTCTCGGCCAAAGTCTGTTCTTGCTCGCGTCGCCACGTGTCGAGTTCCGCGACGGTTTTGGATTGCGAAGCAGGCGCATGCGCGCGCAGCAGTTCGAACACATCGCCGACGTTTTTCGCAATTTGTCCCGGTGTGCCCAATCCAGCCGGCGGGGCGGCAATCCGCAGTGATTCATGGAACTCCGCTAATTGCCGGCCGAAGTCGCGGAAATGACGTGCGGAGGTCTTGCCAGCCAGCATTGCGTCCGCCAGCAGCGATCGCTGATCGAACTCCCGCATTCGCACCGCATACTCGATCGGCTCGCCATCTCGGCCGACCGTACATCGCTCCGGAGGCCCGACGATCGGCACGACGTCGAGGTACAGCTCCGGCGCCAGGCGGCGATTGAGCCTTAACTCTTCCTCGCAACATGCACGGCGCAACTCCAACGTCGAGTAATCGACGAAATTGAACCGTACCGGCTTCTTGATTTTGTAAGCGAATTCGCCAGTCAGCACGACCCACGAGATGTGCGTTTCCAACAACCGCAGCTCGCCGACAGGATGCGCAAACGCCGTGGGACGCATTAAGCCGCTTAACAACGCCGGTGCTTTTGCGTCGGAGTTCATCCCATCATTGTCAGCAATTCGTCCCGCGCTGTCCAAGCCCAGGGCAGGCCGCCAAAGTCGGACCTCATGGATCGACTCCGAGTGCCTGCCCTGGGCTTTTTTCCCCACGAAGCTCGGAGATGATGCCTACGGTTCTACCGCGGTGCGAATATCAACGCTCGCGCGATGCGCGGTCAGTCCCTCGGTATCGGCCAACATCCGCACATCGTCCGCCGCGGCCGCGAGTCCCGCGGCGGTGTAGTGAATTACGCTCGTGCGGCGCAGAAAATCATTCGCACACAAGCCGCTGGCGAAGCGCGCCGTCCCGCCGGTCGGCAAGACGTGCGAAGGCCCGGCGACGTAGTCGCCCAACGCCACGGGCGTGTGATTCCCCAAAAACGCCGCGCCGGCGTGCGGGATTTTTTCCAGCAACGCCTCGGCGTTATCGGTGGCGATATGCAGATGCTCCGGCGCGATCTCGTCCGCCAGTTGGCACGCCTCGTCGGAGCTCTTGACGAGGATCAACGCGCCGAAATCGTTCAGGCTCTGCAACGCCAAATCGCCGCGCGAAAGCTGCTGCGTCTGCCGCAACAATTCCATCGCCGTGGCTTCGAGCACCTGCGCGCTCCAGGTAATCAGAATGCTCGACCCCGGCGCGTGTTCCGCCTGCGCGAGCATATCGGCGGCGGTGAAATCCGGCCGCGTCGATTCATCCGCCAGCACCACCACTTCGCTCGGCCCGGCAATGGAATCAATATCCACCGTGCCATACACATGCCGCTTGGCCAGCGCGACAAACAAATTGCCGGGCCCGACGATTTTGTCCACGCGCGGAATGCCATCCACGCCATACGCCAGCGCCGCGACGCCTTGCGCGCCGCCGAGGCGATAGACCTCGGTGATGCCCAACTCATGACAGGTCGCCAGCAGTTCCCGATTGAACGCGCCGAAGGGCGTCGGCGGCGCAATGACCGCCAACTCCTTCACCCCGGCCACCTGCGCCGGCACGGCGGTCATCAAGACTGTCGACGGATACGCCGCCGCCCCGCCGGGCACGCATAAGCCCACTCGAGAAAGCGGCAAATAGCGCTGTCGCAGATACCCGCCATGCGGTCGCTCAACGCGAACATCCACATGCAAAATCGCTGATTGAAACGCACGAATATTCTCGCGAATGCGGCGCACCGAATCCAGGAACGCTGTGGCTACACTTCGATGCGCCGCGGCCAGTTCCGCGGCCGGCACGCGCAACGTCTCGGCAGTCGTCGTTGCGCGATCGATGCGCCGCGAATAATCCAGCACCGCCGGCAGCCCTTGGGATTGGACATCGCCGCAGATCTTTTCGACCACCTGCGTCGGCGAAAGCGGCTCGCCAAAGACATCGATCGTCCGCTGGCGACCAGCCTCGCTGACCACGTTGCCGGCCGGACTGAGCCGGGCGCGCAGTTCCGCTAGTTGAACGCGCCAATTCGCAGTTCCGGCGTCAATCCGAGTAATCTTCAGTTCAGCCATCGTCGCGCGTCATCCCCGGGGAAGCAATGCAAACCTCCCATTGTGCGGCGTGACGCTACGGACGCCTAGGGGCGCACCAAGGTTCGCGCCTTGTCAGATGAGGGCGCGCACGCATTCATACGCCAGAAGCTGAAAAGAGACTCTTGCGAGAGTTCACCACAGCACGGAGGATACGGGGAGAAGTGAGGGCAAAAACCCTTGAACCGCTGAGGCGCGGAGACGCATTGTGGAAAAGAGGAAGGGAACGCATGAGGGGGGATGGTGCGTGCGTCGCATTAGCGACTGCAGGCGACCAGGGGCTTCGCCTACTTACTTACCTCACTTGCCTACAACCATACTCCCTCCGTGCCTTCCGAAGTGACTCTCCACACTCACCGTTGCCGAGCAAGAGAACTATTCCCCCAGCAGCTTCGCCGTTGCCAGCCAGCAGAGTTCGCCATTCGCGCGTTCGATGCGGTCTCCAAATTCCAGCGCCGCCACCGCGCCCTTGCCGAAGGCGATTGCGCTCGGCGCCGCGCCCAGTAACCCGCCGGCCCACATACTGATATCCGGCGCGTGCCCCACCCAGGCCACGTCGCGTCCCCGGGATTGCTGATTCGTCCAGGCGATCAGCCGATCGAGCTGCGAGCCCGGCGCAAGTTCCTCCAGCTCAATCAACTCCGGCTCCTCCGGCAGCACACGGACGATGACATCCGCGGTTTCCCGCGCGCGCACCAACGGGCTCGTCGCGATTAACTCCGGCGCAAAGCCCGCGGCCAGCAGCCGTTCAACGACCGCCTTGAAGCGTTTCTTGCCATCCTTCGTGAGCGGGCGCAGATTGTCATCCGGCCAGCGCGGATCGCCGTGTTGGCCGGCCCAGGCGTGGCGAATCAAATACAGCATCGGTCCTCCCTGATTTCCCCTCGCTCATCATAATCGGGCGGAATCCACGATGCACGTCGCCGACACAGTTTTCGCGCACCCTATGCGTCGGCAATTTCGATGCCGAGGCGGGCGCCAATCTCAGCCAAGATCGCTCGATCGCTCGCCGGCCGGATGGCGCTCCCCGCATGGGTGCGATCGGATGCAACCCAACCGCGCAAGTGCAGGAACATCGCCGCCGAGTGTTTGTACGCCGGCGTCGGCACGCGGAACGTCAAGTTGCCAAGGTATTGCAGCGTGTCGTTCAACTCGTAGAACGCAAGATCGCCCGCCGCCCAAAAGGCGTCCCGCCGCGCGAACAAGTCCGGCGCGAACGTACTCAACCCCAGCAGGTAGTCGCTGCCGTACATGATCATGTCGATGGCGAGATCGTTCCCGGTATAGACGCGAAACTCCGGCCGCACTTGGTTTCGCAACACCAGACGCTGCCATTCCAACTCCCGGCTTAACGAAGAATGCTTCGCGCCGGCGCAGGATGGAATCTCCATCAGCCGCCGATACACGTCGAGTGAATAAATCCGCCCGAACGGCGCGAACATGGTCCCTAATTCGAAGCCGATCCAGCGGTCGCAAAGCTTGCCAAGCGATTCATAGCTTTCGATCAGTGCGTCGTCGCCCTGTTGCGTAAGCCCGAACGATTGAAAAACGACCGGCGTCCCGCCGTGACGAGTGATGGCGTCCATCGCCTGGCCGTAGGCATCGCGGTCGAACGGCGCACCCGATTGATCGCCCACAAACGCCCCCGCCACAAATAATCGTCCTGCGGCGACGGATCGCGCTTCCTCCAACACCCGCAGCCGTTCCGCTGGCGCGAGCAAGTTCACATAACCGGTGTCCATATTCACGGCCGGCGTCAGTCCCGCCGCCCAGGTGCGTTCGGCATGGGCGCGAAACGCCGGCCAGTCGATCGCGCCGCCGGAATCGAACGGCAGCAAAATTGCCGAGATACCTTCGACCTTGCGCCGGGGTTGAATCAGGCTGAGCGGGTCGACTGCGAGTGGGGACATCCGCGCGCTGACCTCGTGGCAAGGGAACTGGTCGCCAAACCGCCATTCTCGGCTCCGAGACGCGGCGCGATCAAGTACGCAAATTGACGCGTACAGGAAGTCATCCCGAAACAAGTTTCCCCCAGCATTGAATCGGGTACACTACCGGGACCAAACCACTTCGGCCGCTCAGCCGTGAACACTCGCCGTCGTCCGCGTTTCATTCCGATCCGGCCCACGAAAGGAAACCTGCCATGCGAAAAATCTGTTTGACCGGACTGGCCGCCCTGGGGTTGATCCTCAGCGCGGCACAATCGTCCCTTGCCGCCGATCCCTGGGGTCTCAAAGAAGGCGCCGTGACGCTCACTTCGGCTGGACCAATGGTGTTCGGCCCCAACGGCATTCTGTTCATCGGCGATCCCAAAGCCGCCGCCGTCGTGGCCATCGCCACCGATGACGAAGCAGGCGATCCGACGCAAGCGACCTTCGATTTACCGAACGCCAACATGAAACTGGCCGAGGAACTCGGCGCGGACCCGTCCAAGTTCCGCATCGCCGATCTGGCGATCAACCCCGCCAGCGGCAACGCCTACCTGAACGTCGCCGTCGGCGAACCAGCCCAGCCGGTCCTGATGCGCATCGACACGAAGGGCGCCATCACCGTGTTCCCGCTGACGAACGTCCGCCACTCCCGCGTCGATTTGGCCGGTGCTCCGGCGAGCGCTCAAGGCCGCCGCGGCGATCCCCGCGACGACTCGATCACCGACCTGACGTTCGCCGAAGGCAAGCTCTACATCTCCGGTCTGACGAGTAACGAAGCGTCGTCAACGGTCCGCGAACTGTTCTTCCCGTTCGCGGATAAGGAAAAGGGCACGAACGTCGAAATCTATCACGCCGCCCACGGCCGCGTGGAAGACGACGCCGTCGTGCGGGCGTTCGCCCCGCTGATGATCGACGGCGAACCGGTCCTCTTGGCCGGCTTCACCTGCACGCCGCTGGTCAAGTTCCCGTTGAACGACATCGCGTCGGGCGAGAAAGTCCGCGGCACCACCGTCGCTGAACTGGGCAACCAGAACCGCCCGCTCGACATGATCGTCTACGAGCAGGACGGCAAGACTTTCGTCCTGATGTCCAACAGCGCTCGCGGCGTGATGAAGATCAGCACGGAGAAACTGCAAGAAAACGCGGGACTCGACGAACCGGTGCCGGATGGCAACACCGCCGGCCAACCGTTCGAGACGATCGCCGAATTGAAAGGCGTCGAACAACTCGACAAGCTCGACGCCAAGCGCGCCGTCGTCCTCATCAAAACCGACGCCGGCGTCGATCTCCAAACCATCGACCTGCCGTAACGTACGATATTGAACTGGTCCGCAAACAATCGGGGCGCGGCAAGAACCGCGCCCCGATTTTGCGTCCGAAGCAAGAAAAGCCCCAAAGGGGCGACCGACAATAGCCAGGGGTGCAAACCCCTGGAAAGCGTGCGGCATAGTATTGATTGAGCCCCAATGGGGCGACACGAACTACATCCAACCTCCGCCGAGATCGCACTATGCGCAAGCTCTTCCTAGTTCTCGCGCTGTTCGCCTCCACCGCCCACGCCGGCGAATTCAACAAAGTTCTCAGCGTCGGCGACGCCGCGCCGGCCTGGAAGAATCTGCCTGGCGTCGACGACAAAGAACACGCCCTGGCAGATCTGCCGGAGGACAAGCTGGTCCTCGTCGTCTTCACCTGCAACAGTTGTCCCGTGGCGGTGAAATACGAAGGCCGCATCGCGGACTTCGCCCGCACCCACGCGGACGACGTCGTGGTCGTGGCGATCAACGTCAATCGTGTCGCCGAGGACAGCCTGCCGAAAATGAAAGAACGGGCGGAACAAGAGAAATTCCCCTTTGCGTACCTCTACGATGACACGCAGCAAATCGCCAAAGACTTCGGCGCCACGGGCACACCGGAGTTTTTCCTGCTGAACAAGGAGCGCCAACTAGCTTACCTGGGCGGCATGGACGATAATGACGATCCGGCGATGGTCACGAAGCACTACCTCGAAGACGCCTTCCAGGCTGTCCTCCAAGGCAAGACGCCCGAGACCGCCGAAACCTACGCCCAAGGGTGCCGCATTCGCTTCGCCCGCGAGCGTAAACGCTGAACATCCCCGCCCGCCAGCAGTTCTCTCCAGGTTCCCGCCATGTCCGGATTGGATCGCAGAAGTTTCCTCGGCGCGTCGCTGGGAGGCATGGCAGCCGCCCTCACTTTGGGTCAACGAGCTGTCGGCCAGGAAGCGCCCGCCATCGACTCGACCGCCGCGCCGGATGGGCTGTTCCTCACCTGGCAGCGCGATCCCACGACGACGATGGCCATCCAATGGATCGGCCCCGACTCTGGCGCCGATCAGATCTCGTTCAGCGCGTTGAACTCCGACAACTTCCAGTCGCAACCCACGGAACTGCGTCCGTTTCCCGATACCGATCTCAAAGTGCATCGCTGCGAATTGTCTGGCCTGGCGCCCGGCAGCGAGTACCAATTCCGCATTAACGGCGGCAGCGCGACCTATCGCTTCCGCACCATGCCGGCGACGTCGACGAACACCATCCAATTCGTCTCCGGCGGCGATTGCGGCACCAATGAACACGCGGTCGCGACGAACGCCCTGGCCGCAAAACAGGAACCGTACTTTGCTCTGCTCGGCGGCGACCTCGCGTACGACAACGGCGATTCGCCCGAAACGTTTCTCACGTTCCTGCGCAACTACAGCCGGCAGATGATCGACCCGACGGGACGCTTGATTCCGATGATCTCCTGCATCAGCAACCACGAATGCAATGACAAGCAAGGGCCCGCCAACGTACGCGCACCACATTATCTGAGCGTGTTCGATGGCTTCTTCGGCGACAGGCCGTACGGCGTGCTCGATATCGGCGACTACCTGAGCTTCGTCCTCTTGGACTCAGGCCACATCGCCCCCATCGGCGGTGAACAAACCTCGTGGCTGGAGCAAACGCTCGCCGCGCGTCAGGACAAACAACACCTGATCGTCGCCAATCACGTGCCGGCTTATCCGTCGTATCGCGCGCCGGAAGGAGAAAACGGCGAGTACGGCACCGGCGAGGAAAACCGCAAATACTGGTCGCCGCTGTTTGAGCGATACAACGTCGACCTGGTGCTGGAGCACCACGATCACACCTTCAAACGCACCCACCGCATGGCCGGGGGTCTCAAAGACAAAAACGGCGTGCTCTACCTCGGCGACGGCTCCTGGGGGCAACTGCGCACGCCGAAAACGCCGGAAGAACGCCCCTACCTGGCCGCCGTCAGCGAGGCGTACCACATGACGGTACATCGCCTGGAAGGTGACGACCGCTTCCACGTCGCCATCGACTCCACCGGCCGCGTCGCCGACACCTGTACAACCACGAGCAAGCACGCCGACCGCCGCGATTAATCAACAGCCGAAAAGCTTGGGTGCCTGGGGCAGGGGCACTAACATCACGTTCACAATGGTCCATCTTTGTTGGGCATCGTTGAGTTGATCAACAAGTCGAAACGATGCCCCCGTTGATACGGCTTGGCCGCGGCATTCGCACGCCGCAGCCCCAGGCACCCGCCGTTCTCAACTATTCAAAAAATCGAAGCGTGACGAATCACCAGCCCATAGCGCCAGCGAGGGAGAGTGGACGCCGCGATACAAATTGCGGACCAAACTCTCAACAGCTACCTCACCCGCGCTCTGCGTTCATTCACAGCGCCGGCCGCGGCGCGTGCCCAGCGCCACAACAATCATCCGGCCGCACGAACGCCAGGTTCGCCACGAGCATCATCAGACACCACGGGATCAACCCTGTCAGCACCGCCAGGCTCAGCCACATTGGCACGGCCAACACGAGCAACGCCGGGCGCGCCCAGCGCTTCCAGACGAAGATCCCAAAGCCCAGCTCGAAGAACACGATCGCCTGCGTCCAGGCGTCGATCATATAAGGATGCGAGTGCAACCACGTCAAGTCGACCAGGCTCCCGCCCGGCTTGGCGATCAACCACCACACGGCGTCGCCCGACCACCAGACCGCGCCGTCGGCCACGCCCAATCGAACCAACTTGCCGAACGCCATCATCACGTAGATCGCCGACAAGTGAATCTGCAGGAGCCGCGTGGCGATGTTCGCGCCGATGCTCGGTTCAACCTTGGCGAGTGGTTGCTTTCGCAACTGCAGACAGCGGTCGACAGAGTAATACGCGCCGCAGGGCCCCAGGCACAGATAAGCCATTACCATCGAGACGATGGGTTCCAACTGCGCATTGAGCACCTGCCCGCGGTGGATATAAGTCAACGTGACGATCAGCGCCAACACCGACGTCACGCGGGTTTTGAGCCCCACGACAAACGCGAGCAAGATGGCGATACCGACTCCGTGAGCGCCCCATAACATCGCCGGTTCGTTTTCGAACCAGGCGAGGTAATTGAACGACATCAGGAAGCTGCCGTACAAGAACGACGGCTTGTCCGGCGTCGCCTCTTCGGCGAACATCACCGCGCGAACGGTATTCGCCGGCAACAAACCCGATGGCCCGAAGAACTTGATCAAGTCCGGCGTGTAGCAGAGCAGCGCGAATAACGCGATCGCGCCAACGCCGATCCGCATCAGCGAAATCACTCGCGCGTCCCGGGCTTCGTACCAGAACTGATTCCAGGCCTCGCCGGACAGAAATTGGTGGAAGTATTCTAAAATGGCGTTGCGCATCGCGCCCTCAGCTCCATGGACTATTGGACGTCGGGCCGCACGGTCATGTCAGGCGCCGCGGGCGGCGTTGTACCTTCACCCTCCGCCCCGTTGGATGTCGTGGAAGGCGCCGCCGCGTCGCGGGCCGACTCCGCATTCAACAGCGAGACTTTACCATTCGCGACGAGCACATAAAGATCAAGCACTGTATTCGTCGGAAGCGCCGGAAGCTCTTGCGCCATGGAAGGATTGAAATTGTTCAATTCCAACATCGGCCGCTCGAACTCCGCGAGGCAACGCAGCCGTCCCCCGGTCGCCTGGAACAGATTCACATAGTGAGTCGCGACGGCATGGGGAATCTGCACGTCCGGCCCGTCGAAGCCCTCCAGCCGCGCCGTCCG
Organism: Planctomycetia bacterium; assembly: GCA_034440135.1. Lineage (NCBI taxonomy): Bacteria > Pseudomonadati > Planctomycetota > Planctomycetia > Planctomycetia bacterium. The sequence goes on along the minus strand of JAWXBP010000280.1, from coordinate 35,391 downwards.
CGAAGCCAGCATCTGGTAGCGCAAACGTCGCAGGCGAGGCTGCAGCGTTTCATTCGGAATCACGACCGTCGTTTCGCCGCCGCCATCCGGAAGGTTGAGCGTCAACTCAATGCGATACGGCAAGTCCCACGGCGTATAGTGCGTCAGATGGTAGTCGGCCCCCTGGTAGCGATCACCGCCGATGTAGCCGTAATCCATGTTCAGCGCCAGCAAATACGGCACCACGCCCGGCACCTGTCGCAGCTGCCGTTTGAGATCCGGCAGGGCGGCCTCGCCCGGTTCTGGCAGCGGGCTGGTATTCGACAGAATCGCCACGCCGAGCGCGAACAGATGCACAAACAGCAGGAAGCTGATCGTTGTTCGCGCGTTGTCGGACAACGTCCGAACGGCAGGCTGCGGGGAGTCAGGCATATGCAAGCCAGCGGAGGAATCGCGCCACGCGCATGCCGAGCGAGAGGTTGCGGCAAGCCGGATGCGACCTTGCTAGCATCGACGCTGCGACACGGGCCGTTTCATGAAATGCCGCCCCGTCGCGCTAACGCACAGCAACGCTATAAAGCGCAGTCATGAATGACGAATTTCTAAATCTGAATGTCGAATCAAGTCCGAATGACGAATGTCGAATTTTCTTCGAGGCCCGGCTACCGCTCTGGACCATTCGACATTTGAACATTCGTCATTCATTCGACATTCAGATTTAGAAATTCGTCATTCCCACCCCCGCCTACTCCTCCGCGCCGCACCGCCAACCAGGGGCGCAACAAAAAAGCCGGGCCCCTTTGACAGGGCCCGGCTCTTTATGCGAGTTCCGATATTTGCCGGCCGTTCGCGGGGAAGGCCGGTTGATCGGTTCGAGAAGTTAGCTACGGAACGCGCCGCTGCGCAGGCCGCGCACGCGAGCATCCGTCGGGGCAGCCGGAGCGGCTTCTTCCGCCGGAGCGGCTTCTTCGATCACTTCGCCACCGTGGCAACCGCCATCGCAACCGCCGCTGCAGCTTCCGCCGTTGCAGCCACCATTGCAACCGCCGTGGCAACGACCATGGCAACGACCATGGCAGCGGCCGTGGCAACGACCATGGCAACGACCATGGCAACGACCATGGCAACGGCCGTGGCAACGACCGGAGAACAGACCGCCGTGGCAGCTGCTGTGGCAGCCACCGTCACACGAGCTGCTGCAGCCGCCATCACAGGCGCTGCATCCGCCGTCGCACGAGCAACCACAGCCGTGACCGGCGACCGCTTTGCTGGTCCCGCCCACGAGGGTCAGGCCCACCACCGCGCAAAAAATCGCGATGCCAAGAACCAATGCACGATTCATCCTCGAATCCTCCAAAAACAACAGGTACCGTACCGAAGGGGTATTGGAAACGCGTCGGCCGTCCGAGATGCTTTCCGCTCCCCCGTATCCGGACGACCAACACAAACTGGGAGAGTCCACCTCGAGCCGATGCCGCCGCCGCGATCTCACCGACCCTCCAAGGCATGGCCCTTGAGGGTTAAGCAAGACGTAACGACTGCACAGGCTAGGTCGCTAGGTTAGCATTTCGAGTCATGCTGTCAACCGCCCGCCTGGTAACGTGTGACCTCTGGGTCGACCAGGCATTCTGGGTTTACTGCAACGACTCTTCGCTCAACTGTAGGACACAATCAACACGTGTGGTGAAAAAAATGCGCACAAAAAAAGAGACCCCGTGGGACGAGGTCTCTTGGCAACTTCGGCTGGTTATCAACAGTACGCAACTACTCGCTGAGTAACCATTTGCGTCGATCGCTAGCGGCGCGGCCGGCCAGCGGAAGTCGCTGTTTCTTCGCTAACAGGTGGAGTTTCGGCAGCATTTTGACCGCCACCTTCGGGGGGATTTCCGGTCAATTCTCCGAGCGCTGCGGCGGCTCGGCGCTCCATTTCTTGCTGGGCCGACTCCTGCTTTCGAATCATGTCTTCCGGGTTTTCGAAATTGAAGACGATCGCGGCCATGTCAGGAAACACCTTGGCCACCATGCCGGCAATCCGCCAGCCGGCTTCTTCGCGAGCCATCACCCACACGACTTCGTCCGTGGATTGATTCCCTTCGGCGTCGGTCTCGGTCCAAGCGCAGGCCACATAGGCGCCGTTGCTCCCCTTCATTTCCACCTGGTTGATCTTGAACGTGGCGGTATCGCTTCCCGGCGGGGCGACGTTCAATCCCATTTCGGATGTCTTCTGCCGCGCGACCGTGGTCAGCATTGCCGCGGCCCCTTCGTCGTCGCCAGCTTTGACGGCGCGGAGAAAATCGTTCAGCGCCTGTTTCGGCCCGGTCGTTGCATCGCCGGACGAGGCCTCGACGGCTCCTTCGGCCTCGATCGCAGACGAGTCGGCCGCCTCGGTCGTCGGCGCAGTCGAATCGCCGCAGCCAAACAACGCCGCGGTGCACATCAGACTCACGGCCAGCCAATAACGCTGGGACATCGCAATACTCCTGTTGCTGAACGGTCTCCGCCATCCTTGGCGGCCGATTGTGTTGATTCGGAGAACCCATCCACGGGCGCGCATGGTTCCCCCAGGCGGCAAAAGTCTCCTGAATGCCCGGCAACGGGTCAAGATCAGTCGCAAAGCTCCGCCAACGAGGCGACGCTCGGGCTGTCTGCCGAGGTCGTGGGCGCGACCCAGATCGTCTGCCACCCAGCGCTTCGGCCGCCGCAGACGTCGTTGTCCCAATCATCGCCGATCAGCAATAGTTCCTGCGGGGACAATCCCAGCGCCCGTTCCACGCCGCGGAAGTAGCCAGTGTGAGGCTTCTGCCAGCCCAAGTCGGACGAAATGAAAAGATTCACTGCCGCAGGCACGCGATTCGGACCACTCAGCACTGTCCTCAACCGCGCGTCAAAATTGGAAGCGACGCCGACCAGGTAATTCTCCGCGATCAGACCTTCCAGTAATTCGACGGCCCGGGGAACAAGCCGCCAACTATGCGGCTCGGCGAAATGGGCCCATAGCTCGCGAAAGAGCGGCTCGGTTTCGGGCAGATCGTCAAACACATGCCGGACGACAGCCCGCCAGCGGTCGAGCTCGATGCGCTCGTCGCTGCGTCCTTGGCAGACCTCCGCAGCGCGCAGGGCGGCCGGAAAGCGAGCCGCGATTTCCTTCGTCTCAAGCCGTGAACCGCGCCGTTGGCCGAAGTCGAAATAAACCTCGGCGACCGACGTGGTCGGCGTGATTAAGGTGCCGACGGCGTCGAACAAAACGGCCCGGACGTTTTCCGCCGCCGGGCCAAGTAACTCCCGCCAACGCATCAGGAAACCATGCGCGAGACGTCGAGCCAAAGCACAAAGCCCATCACCATCAACAGGAACGCGAGTCCGGCATAAGTGAAGCCGATAAACACCTTCTCGCTGACCGGCTTGCCGCGCAGGCCTTCCAACGTCAAGAACACAAAATGCCCGCCATCGAGCACCGGAATCGGCAGGAAGTTAATGACCGCCAGGTTGGCGCTCAGCGCCACCAGAAAAATCAAGAACGGACTCCAACCCTTGCCGGCCAGGTAGAACGCGCCTTGGGCGATCGTGATGGGCCCGCCCGCGCCTTTCACCGACACGCGCTGGTAAATCAAACCTTTGATAAAGCTGTAGACGCGCGTCGACTGCTTCCAGGTTTCCGTCAGTCCAAAACCCAAAGCCTCTTGGAACGACGTCGCCTGAATGGTGAACTTCTCGCTAGTAAAGACGAAGCCACGCTCCGGGTAAAACTCATCGGTGGAAATGTACGGCTCGATCACGACCGGTTCACGATTCGCCACCTTGATGCGCAGCTTCTCTCCGTCGCGCAAGTCTTGAACAAACGTCATCAAGAGCGGCCAATCCAGTTCCTCGATGCCCTCGCCGAAACGATGCGCCTTCTTGAGCCGTTGAGCGGCGACGGACGGCTCGTATTCCTCGTCTTGGTTCGTGGCCGCTGGTCGATTCGATTCCTCTGCGTCCTCATCGGCCGGCACCGCTTCGACCCATTCGATCTTGTCATTGAGCTTTAAGCCAGCTTTTGCCGCGCTACTGTCCGGCTCGATCGCCTGGATGTTATTGACCACCTCGCAAACAATCCCCAACGCCGGCACGGAGATGCCTTTCTCAGAAAACGATTGAGCGCCTTCGAAGGCAGTGTGGGCACGTGGCGTAATCTCCACGTCCAATTTTTCGCCGTCCCGCTGCACCTTGAGCATGACGGGCATGCCGGCCAATTGCCGCATCATTTCCGGCAGTTTCATCGGGTCGATGTTGTCCAGGCCATTGACTGAAACGATCAAGTCGCCGGCGCGCAGCCCGCGTGCGGAGATCGCAGCGCCTACATGCTGATCGCCCGCCGGGGCCTTCGTGACCACATCCACCTCCGCCGCCGGGGAATCGTCCTGCACGGCGCGAACTGGTCCCAGTCGCATCTGAACGCCCAGCGTCCGCAGCGGCGCGGGATCAACCGACGTCGTGATCTCTTCGACGGTCTCGGAAACCGCCTTCTTGCGTTGCACGGTGACTTGCAGTGATTTCGAAGCTTCGTCAGCCAAAATGCGTTGCACGTCGGCGTAGCTGTTGATTTGCGTATCGCCGATCCGGACGATCTTGTCCCCCTTTTCGAACGGCGGAGTTGCATTCGCAGCCGGTGATCCCGGAACAAACGGTTCTTTTTCGTGCAATTGGTTTTCGAAAGCCATCATCACGCCGATCATCGGCATGATGTCTTTGGTGTTCGGCTGGACGATCGCTTCGCGCACGTCTTTCTCGCCGGCACGGATGAAGTGAATCCGCGCGCCGCCGTCATGTTCGCCCAGCGCAATCTTGCTCTTCAAATCGTCGAAACGCTTCACCGGTTCGCCGTTGATCGCCACGATCGTGTCGCCCGGCAGCAGGTTTGCCTTCCACGCGCCGCCGCCCGGGACCGTGCCGCCGACCTTGCACGGCGAATCTTCGACGCCAATGCCGTAAGCGACCGAGGCCACCACGACGGCGAAGATCAAATTCATGATCACGCCGGCCGAAATGATCGCCATCCGCTGCGGCACCGTTTTGGCCATATAGCTGCGCGGGTCGTAGGTCGGCAGTTCCGCGCCGCCTCCTTGATCAAGGCGCGCGCGCTCAATTTCCGCGGCCGCCGAACTGGGATTGTCATCCTGGCCCAGCATCTTCACATAACCGCCCAGCGGGATCATGCCGATGCCGTACTCGGTTTCGCCCCACTGGAATTTCACCAGCGGCTTACCGAAGCCGATGTAGAACTTCTCGCACTTCACGCCGCACCACTTGGCGACGGCGAAGTGCCCCAGTTCGTGGATGAAAATCACCGCGCCGACGCCGAGCGCCGCCAACACGGCGTAGCCGATATTCGCGCCCCACGCCGCCCAGTCAATGCCCGACGACGTTTGCGCCAGCAACAAGTTCATGCACATGCCCAACGGACTACCTCCTCGCGAGCCCAACGGTCCAGCCGGATCAAATCGTCCAGCGTCGGATTGGGATCAAAGTCGTGATGGCCGAGCACGCGTTCGCACGCCGGCACAATTTCGTTGAAACGTAATTCGCCTTCCAAAAACCCGGCTACGGCGGCCTCGTTCGCGGCGTTCAACACCGCGCCCGCCGTGCCTCCGACTCGGGCCGCCTCGCGCCCCAGCCGCAACGCCGGGAAACGCTCCTCGTCCGGCGGTTCCAACGTCAAACTGGTCGCTCGAGACCAATCGAACGGCGTGGAAACCTGCTCGCGTCGCTCGGGATAGTTGAGCGCGTATTGGATCGGCAATCGCATATCCGGGCAACTCATTTGCGCGACGATCGAGCCGTCCACGAACTCCACCAGCCCATGAATCAATGATTGTGGATGGATCACCACGCCAATTTGGTCCACGTCGAGGTCGAACAGCCACCGGGCTTCGATGATCTCCAGCGCCTTGTTCATCATGGTCGCCGAGTCCACCGTAATCTTACGCCCCATCGTCCATGTGGGATGGGCCAATGCTTCTTCGACCGTCACATTCGATAATTGTTCGCAAGAATGCCGCAGGAACGGTCCGCCGCTGGCGGTCAGGACAATCCGTCGCACTTCTGCCCGGCGTCCGGCCTGTAACGCCTGCCACACCGCACTATGCTCGCTGTCCACAGGCACAATGGTCGCCCCAGTCCGCCGGGCCAAGGCCGTCACCAACCCGCCGGCCATCACCAGCGTCTCTTTGTTCGCCAAGGCGACCGTTTTACCGGCGGCCAGCGCCGCCCAAGTCGCGTGCAGTCCAGCACTTCCGACCATGGCTGCGAGAACTACATCCACGTCCGGCGAAGCCACGGCCTCGATCACCGCGTCCATCCCTCGCTTGACCACACAAGCGGGGGGGGCGCCCGTCCAGTCGAACGATTGAGCAACCGTTTCGTCGGTCCCGATGATCCACGCTGGGCGAAAACGCTGAGCTTGTTCCAGCAGGAACGTCAATCGCGAATGAGCCGTCAACCCAGCGACCTGGAGTCGACCCTGCGACGCGGCGACAACTTCCAGCGCGCTGCCGCCGATGCTGCCCGTGGCGCCGAGAATCGCGATTCGCTGAGGGGACTCAGGCATTCAACACGTCGTCGCGGCGCGCAACATCATTACGGCCGGCCAACAGGAACAGGGGACAGACACTCAGCCACGCCCTGCATTCTAAGAATATCCGTCAATCCCGACAATCCAACTCCTTGCGCGACAGGCACTAAGGGGGGAATGCGGGAACTCGATTGTTGTTCGAGCGAAGATGCGTCCCTACGATAGGAGTTACCGCAATTCTAACCGCCCGGCGAACTCCGAAATGTGGAGGTTCGCCTCGCCCCGTTCGAACTTAGCAACTTTGTGGTTCCATGAAAGAAAACGGCAATTCCGGCAAGCAGAGTGAACGCAAGAACAACAACGTCAACGGGAACGTGGTTTGGTACCTGCTGGCCGTCGGCATCACGATGACCGTCGCGGTCACCCTGCTGAACAGCCGCCAGCACGCGGAAATCCAGTACAGCGATCTCTGGCGACTGATCGAACAAGGACCGCCGCCAGAAAAAGTCGCGGAAAAAACGACGGCGCCGGCGGCCACCCCGGCCGCGGTCGCGACGCCTGAAACGCCATTGCCGGCGGACATGCCGTATATCGTGGTCACCGATGCAGCGGGAGAGCACACCTATCGCTACAGCAATCTGCGCGAGCTGATGATCGGCGAAGGGGAAGTCACCGGAGTTATCGATCGAGACCAACTCCGCCCCGCCAAGCCCGACGGCACCATCAAACGCGACTCAGCGGTCACATTCAAGTCTAACCGCCGTGGACTGGCTGACGATGACGGCAAGTTGATCACGCTCTTGAGAGAAAAGAACTTCGTCTTTAACGCCGAAGGAGATCCCCCGGTCTGGCGCGGACCGCTCAATCTGTTGGTGCTGTGCGGCATCATCTGCCTGATGGTCTACCTGCTGATGCGCAAGCTCGGAGGCGCCGGCTCGCCGATGGCCTTCGGACGCAGCCGTGGCAAGATGTACGCCCAGGAAGACATCGGCATCTCGTTCGAGGACGTGGCCGGCATCGACGAAGCGGTCGAGGAACTCCGCGAAGTCGTAGAATTCCTCCGCACGCCGGAAAAGTACCAGGTGCTCGGCGGACGCATTCCTAAGGGCATCCTCCTGGTCGGCCCTCCAGGCACCGGCAAGACGTTGCTCGCCAAGGCAATCGCCGGCGAAGCAGGCGTCCCCTTCTTCAGTTTGTCCGGTTCGGACTTCGTCGAGATGTTCGTCGGCGTGGGCGCCGCCCGCGTGCGCGACATGTTCCAACAAGCGGAAGCGAAGGCGCCCTGCATCATTTTCATCGACGAATTAGACGCCCTCGGCAAAACACGCGGCTCCGGCGTCGTGGGCGGCCATGACGAGCGGGAACAAACGCTCAATGCCTTGCTCGTACAAATGGACGGCTTCGACACGAACAGCGGCGTGATCGTAATGGCGGCCACGAATCGCCCCGAAACGCTCGATCCGGCACTATTGCGACCAGGCCGCTTCGATCGGCACGTCCTCGTCGATCGCCCCGACGTCCGCGGGCGCGAAAAGATTCTCGAAGTGCATGTGCAGAACGTGAAACTCGACTCGACGGTCAAACTGCGCGAAGTCGCCGCGATCACTTCCGGCTTCGTCGGCGCGGATTTGGCGAACCTCGTCAACGAAGCAGCGCTGCTGGCGGCCCGCAAAAGCAAGAGCGCCGTCGGTATGGACGAATTCAACGAAGGCGTGGAACGCGTCACCGCCGGACTCGAAAAGAAACAGCGGATCATCCACGAACACGAAAAGCAGCGCGTCGCGCATCACGAGAGCGGCCATGCCCTCGTGGCCTACAGCCTGCCGAACACGGATCCCGTACATAAGGTCTCAATCATTCCTCGCGGCCTGGCGGCGCTCGGGTATATGCTGCAGCGGCCCGAAGGAGATCGCTACTTGATGACCCAAGGCGAATTGGAAAGCCGTATCCAAGTCTTGCTGGCCGGAACCATTGCCGAGGAAATCGTCTTTAGCGACGTCTCCACCGGTGCGCAGAACGATCTGGAACGCGCCAGTGAACTGGCCCGCAGCATGGTGATGGACTTCGGCATGAGCCGGCTGGGCCGCGTAAACTACCGAGAAAGCGGGCGATCCGCATTCCTGAGCGGTTCCGACGGCCCCCGCGAACGTAGTCACAGCGAACGCACCGCCCGCGAAATCGACGAGGAAGTGAAGCGGATCATCGACGAAGCAATCGAACGCGTGCGCAATATCCTCGAAGTCCGTCGCCCGGCCCTGGATGGATTGGCGGCGCGATTGATCGAAAAGGAAGTCATCGACGCCACGGAACTTCGGGAAATCATCGAACAGAACTCGCCCAGCCCGATGCTGGTGCCCGGCACCGGCGGCCGCCGCTTCCCCGCCGCAACGGAGCGGAAGGCAAATCCGGTGATCGACGTGATCGCCCCCGAAGCGGCCAGCTAGCCGCATCACCTCGACGAGGGAGTTCGCCGCCGTCGCCCGCCGCGTTACAATGTGGCGATCCGGCTACGCCACTCCCTGCCCGAGGTCCCGCCATGCCTGCCTTGATTCGTGTACTCGCCGCGTGGATGGTCTGCGCGTTGTGCCTGGTGCAAACGTCCGTCGCCGAGGACGCACTGCAACCTCTGATCGACACGGCCCTCGAACGCGCCGGCGAAAACCGCAGCCAGATCGAGCAAGCGTTGGCTGGAGTCCCGACGGACCAGCAACCGGGCATGCGTTTCCTCGTCGCGCACATGCCAGAGCGCGATCTTACGAGCCTCACGGCGGAATTCTTGACCTCGAACGTGCGCTATGCCTATCAAGCCCGCGACGAAGCTCCCTGGAAGGACCGACTGCCGGACGACGTGTTCTTCAACGAGATTCTGCCGTATGCGAACATCAACGAGCGCCGCGACGATTGGCGCAAAGACTTCTATGAGCGATTCAAGCCGCTGATCGCCGGCATCGAGTCGCCCGGCAAAGCGGCGGCAACGCTGAACCAGCAGGTGTTTCCGCTCGTGAAGGTGCAATACAGCACCGCGCGGCGGAAAGCGGATCAGAGTCCCTACGAGTCGATCGAATCCGGCAAAGCCTCTTGCACAGGATTGTCGGTACTGTTGGTCGACGCCTGCCGCGCGCTGGCCATCCCGGCCCGCGTCGTCGGCACGCCGCGTTGGACCGACAACAGCGGCAATCACACCTGGGTCGAGATCTGGGACAACGGCTGGCACTTCACCGGCGCCTGCGAGGCGAACGGCGATGACCTGAACAAGTCGTGGTTCATCGATCGCGCATCGCAAGCCTTGCGGGACGATCCGCTGCACGCCATCTACGCCGTAAGTTATCGGCGCACTGATCAGAAGTTCCCGTTGATCTGGGCGCGCGGCGCAGACTACGTCTCGGCCGTCAACGTCACCGACCGCTACACGGACAAAGGAGCGCCGCTGCCCGAAGGCATGGTCCGGCTGTTGTTCCGCGCGGTGAATAAGTCGACAAACGCGCGCGTCGCGACGACTTTGCGAATCACAAACGCAGCTGGCGCAACGCTATTCGTCGGCGGTTCGAACGACGAGCGATTCGACGCCAACGATCACATCGCCATGCCCGTGGCATTGGGAACGCGGCTCAAGGTCGCAGCGGTGGCCGGGAACCTGTGCGGCAGCGACGAAGTGACCGCCGAAAAGGCCGATCAACTCGTCACGCTGTTGATCGAAGAAAATCCCCCGGCTGCGAACGAGCTCAGCGAGGCCGCATCGAGCGGCGCGGTGCAATTGCTCGAAGCCTTTTTGAAACAAGATCGCGCGATGCGCCCCAAGCTCGAAGAACAACCGTTCGCCAAAGCGCCGCTGACGAAGGCCGGCGCTGAAGCCGCCGCTGAGTTGCTGCGTGAGGACCATCGCCAATGGATTCTCAAGACCCGCGCCGAGGAAATGGACAAGCGCGAACTGCCAGACGGCGAATTGAAGATGCCGTTCTTCTATGAGACGTTCGGCGACAAGCCTGCAAACGGCCGCAGCCTCTATATCTCGATGCATGGCGGTGGGAACGCTCCGCCACGCGTCAACGATCGGCAGTGGGAAAACCAGAAGAAGCTCTACAAGATTGAAGAGGGCGTATATCTCGCGCCCCGCGCGCCGACGAACACGTGGAACCTTTGGCACGAGGAACACATCGATCGCATTTTCGATCGCCTGATCGAAAACCTGATCGTGTTCGCCGACGTCGACCCGAATCGCGTCTACATCCTCGGCTATTCCGCCGGCGGCGACGGCGTGTTTCAGCTCGCGCCGCGGATGGCTGATCGACTCGCGGCGGCCGCAATGATGGCGGGACATCCCAATGAGACCTCGCCCCTGGGGCTTCGCAATCTGCCGTTCATCCTGCAAATGGGCGGCGACGACGCTGCTTACAATCGCAATCAAGTCGCCGCCGAGTGGGAAAAGAAACTCGCCGATCTGCGCACGGCCGACCCGTCCGGCTACGAACATCTCGTGAAGATCTACGCCGGCAAAGGCCACTGGATGGACGGCGAAGACGCGATGGCGCTACCATGGATGGCCAAGTTCACGCGCAATCCGTTCCCAAAACGCGTCGTCTGGAAGCAAGACGACGTCACGCACGACCGCTTCTTTTGGCTAGCCTTGCGCGACGGCCAGGCGAAAGGCGGCGCGGAGATCACCGCCGACATCGACGGCCAATCCGTGCGCATTAAAGCCGACGACGTGCGCCGCATCACCGTGCGCTTGAACGATGAGTTGGTCAACCTGGACGAACCAGTGAAAATCCAATTCGGCGACGCCGAAGTCTCTGCCGAGCTTGCGCCGCGCACAATCGCTACGCTCCACGAAACACTGGCCGAACGCGGCGACCCGGCGTCGATGTACAGCGCCGAAGTTCAAGTATCGCGGCGCATGTCGGAATAGCGCGACGCCGTAGGGCGGGCCAGCGCAATGGCATACAACCTGTTCGTTTCGAGCACGACCTACAGACGCACACTTGCGCATGCATGACGGTGCCGGCCCGCCGTCGCACAACCCAATGCACTCGCGTCTCGTCCCTACGCCGACAAATCGCCCAGCGGCGTATAGTCCTCGGCAGGCATTTCCACCGGCGGCGGCGTTGTGCCGGCCAGACGGCGGCAGACTTCCTGCCAGGTGCCGCGTTCAATCTCCAGCACGCGCATGGCGTCTTGCACCATTTGCGCATCGTGCCGCATATGCGCGTCAACCAGCGTGCGGAACAAGTAGAGATAGATGCTCGTCGCCTTGCGCGCCAGCTCGCGATTGTGCTCTGGACGCACGCCGGCGATCAATTCCGTGATCACGCCTTGCGCGCGGGTCAGCGCTTCGCCCGCCGCTTCCTGATCTCCTTGCTCCCAACGGGCCAGCGCCAGGTTGCAAAAACGCATCGCCCCTTCGATCAGGAGCAATTGCAGCTTCTGCGGCGGGGCGGTCATGACTTCCGTGGCCAGATAGTTTTCGCGCGCGTTGGCTTGCATCTGCAACTTCTCTCCATGAATCTACGTTAGGGGCGGCGTCATGCCGTGGGATTGGCGAGGGCATTGAGCGCCCCCAGTGCATTCGTATTCGCTTGAATCTTGGCAATCGTCGATTCCAACGTGTAGAACTGATTCAACAACACGTCTCGCTTGCGCGTCAAAAACTCGTTGAAAAACTTCACGCGCTGATCGTTGACCTGAATCTTGCGTTCCAGCGCCGCCGCGCGGTTGACGAGGATCGAGTCGTCTTCTCCGGCCAAACCTTCGATCAACTTGTCGATCTTCGCGGCCAGCCCCAAGTCCTTCGTCTGAAAGAACGCCTGAACGCCTTCGGGCGACTCAGTTTGGCGCGCGCGCAGCTTGTCTTTGTCGAGTGAGAGCGTGCCGTCGTCTTTCAACTCCAGGCCGACTTCCTCGAGCGACTGGATATCACCCACGCCGAACACGCGGCCGCTCAACAGCGACGCAAAGTCAGTATCAATGTGCAACGCTGAGCTGTCGCCCAGCAGAATGCCGCCTTTTTGTGTTTCGGTGTTGTAGGCGGTGACTTCCTTCAGCTTCTTGTGCAAGGCGTTGTACGAGTCAACGAACGCCTGCGCGGCCGCGATGATCGGCTCGTTCGTGCCATTGACGGTGACGGTCACCGCCGTGTCCGAGGTGTTGAGCGCCTCCAGGGTCAAACCTGGCACCACGTCTTTGAACACATTCGACGTGCCGGTGACGATCGGGCCCACGCCGGTGGCGCTCGGCGCGCCCAATAGCAGCTTCGCGTCTTGCGCCGCCGACGATTCCTCGAATCGCAGCCCCAGTTCCGACGTGTCGATCATCAACTCGCCGGCGCGGCCGGGGCGTTGACTGAGCAGCGTCAGATGAAAAGGATTCAGCGCGCCGCCGTCGTTGAACTTGCCGGCCGCGACGCCGACCTTCTTGGTGTTGATTTCATCGACCAGGTCGGCCAATGACATTTCCTGATTGAGCGCAATCTCGAACGTCGTCGTACCGTTGATGGCCTGCTTTTCCACGGTGCCGATGGTCGTCACCGCCGACTGTCCGGCGATATGCAAATCGGCCGCCGCCGTGGAGTTCAAATCCTGCACGCGAATGCTGCCGTTCGACGCATTGGTGGAGACCAGCAGCACGCCGTCCCCCGCGTCGTTGAGGCGCGCCTCGATATCCAGTCCCTGGTTGTTGATCGTCTCGATCAAATCGCCAACCGTTTGGATCGTCGCGCTCGCGATACCCACGGTGCGCGTGCCGCCCCGGGCGTCGGTAATGCGAATCAAACCGTCGGCCACTCCCTTGCCGCCGTTCAACGACGAGAGCCTCGTCGCGGCGCCAAGTGTTTGCGCACTGAGACTGCCGGAATTGCGCTGCGACGCTTCCGCGTCGATCGCCAGCTTCAATTTTTCGGCCGTTCCCTTGTCGTCTCCGCTGGCCACAATCAATTTGCCGGCGGTGAGCCCCGTCGTATCGCTGAGTTGAATGCCATTCCGCGCCGCATTCACGCTGGCTTGGATACCGACGCCCGCCGCGTTGATGCGAGCGATTACATCATCCACGCTTTCAGCGCCGGCGAGATTCACCGTGGCCTGCGCGCCGGAGCGATCCGTCAGATTCACGGCGCCCAACTCGCCCACGCCGCGCCCGCCGTCGAGCGTACTGAGCAACGTCGACTTCAACCCGCCGAGCAATCGTCGGCCCGTAATCACGCCGGCGTCCGACGCGCCATCAAGCCCCAAATCGGCGATGGCCTTCGAGTTGAATTCCGAAGAGAGCTTGAACGCATGCCCGCCCTCGGTTAAATCCGTCAGCAGCAACCGATCGCCATCCGGCGCGATCTCCGCGCGTAACTTGTCCGGCGCAACGGCGTTGATGGTCGCGAGCACGTCTTCCAGCGTTTGCTCATTCGCCGGCTTGTCTTCTTCGTCGTTCGAGCGCGGCAAGTGCTTGAAGTCGATATGCGACGTGCTGCCGTCGCGAAACTTGACTTCGATATCAGGCAGTACTTCGTCAAACCGAACGCCGTTCGGCCCATTCAGCCGGTCGAGCGACACCTTGCCGAACAGCTTAAGCACGTCCGAACCGGTCGCGGTTCCTGTGCTCGAATCGATCGCGGCGATCCCCAGCGACGCGGCAGTCTTGCCGCTGCCGATTTCCTGCACCTTAAGATTCGACGTCGTCTGTCCCGTTTGATCGACGAGTTGAATGGCATCGCCACTCACTTGCGCGCGAACATTGATCGTCGACGTGCTATTGATCGCATTCAATACGTCATCAACCGTTTGCGCGTAACGCAAATCGATCTCGGTGGAAACCCCTGAGCGATCGGTGATGCGAATCTTGCCGCGAGCCAGGCCCTCGCCGCCGTTGAGCAACGCCAAGCTGCTATCCGCGTTAATAAAGCCGCCGAAACGGAACGTGACCTTGCCTTCGCCCAGCGGCGCGGTATCGCTGGCAACGCCGTCACTGAGCAGTTGCTGCGCCTGCACCTGTTGGAGCGGCGTGAACTGGTACGTGCCGAGCGAAGGCTCGCCGTTCGCCGTCACCTTGAGCGTCGCCGCGTCGAGGCTCTGCACCGTTTTCTGGTCGTAGAGCGCCGCGTCGCCGAGCTTCTTGGCGTTCACCTGCGTGCTGAGCAGCAGCGCCGTGAGCTGCGTCACGGCGACTTGTTCGGCCTTGAACTTATCGGTACGGGCTTGCACCATATCCCGGGGCTTGGCCGCCAGCGCAAGGAGCTGATTGACCGTGTCCGTGATACTGATGCCCGTGATCAGGCCGACGTTGGAATTGATTCTGCCCATGAAGCGCAAGCCCGCGGGTCCGCAAAAGAATGCGTCCTCTTCGGATGAATTCGGTCGCGAACGCCGGGGTAATTGAGCGAAAGTCTGCCGGCTTTCCGGAACGTATCACCGGAAGTGGGGACTCAATTAAAAAAAGCCGCCGACCTCGAACTAGGTTCGAGATCGGCGGCCCCTATAGCAACCCTTCGCGGGGCGTTACGAGAACGCTTACCGCAGCAGGGACAAAGCGTTTTGCGGATTCTGGTTGGCGATCGACAACACCGCCGTGCCGGATTGCACCAGAATCTGAGCCCGCGTGAGGCGAGCACTTTCCGCGGCGAAGTCAGCGTCGCGGATCGAGCTTTCGGCCTCGGTGAGGGCTTCCAACGTGTCGTTCAACGTGATGATGTTGGTTTCGAGCGTCGTCTTCTGGAAGGCGCCCAACCGACCGCGAAGGCTGGTGATCGCGGTGATCACTTCGTCGATAACGGCGGCCGCACCGTTCACGTTGTTGCCCAGCGACTTCGCGCCACCGGAGCGAAGCTCGAACAACTTGCCGTTGACGCCGCCGATCGTCGCCGTGTTGACGCCGGCGATGCCCAACCGCACTTGCTGGTTGGAAACCACGTCCGGGCCTAACTGGAACTGGGCGCCGCCGCCGGTGATCTCGAACTGAATCGTCGTGTCGTTCTCAACCGTGTCCGCGATGTTGAAGGAGATGTCCAACGACGAGGTGTTGATGGACGCCTTCAAGCCCTGGCCGACAGCCTGGATACCGTTGATACGGGCCAAGATGTCGGTTCCGACGGAACGTTCGGCGACTTCGCCGTCCGCGTCCGTCAGGACAAACGGATTCGATCCCAAGGCCTTCACGGACACGAACGCGTCAGATCCGTAGGTCGTGGACTGGAAGGTCAAACCGGTGTCGGACAGATCCGAGTTTCCGAGCAGTGCCGTGCCGGCGGGTTCGCCGTCGGTCGTCGTGCCACCCGAGGACGTGCCCGTGTCGAAGATGGTGACGAAGCCCGTGCCTGCCCCGGCCGCCGCGGCGGTGAACAACTCGCTCACTTCCGTGTCGGCGTTGATGGCGTCGATGACATGCTGGGCCGTCGAGACGCCGGCTTTGACATCAACGGTGAGCACCTTGCTCAGCGCGTCATAGCTGACCCCTTCGTCGCCGCCGCCAGTCAACAGCGGATTGTTGTTGAAGGCGACCGTGACGCCGTTGTACGCCTCGCCTTGCAGGACCGCAGTCAGCGTGATGCTGGCCGCCAGTCCGTTCACGGCACTGGTGGTCAGGCTGGCATTGCTATTAATCGTCTCGGTGCCCGTGGTCGCGAATTCCAGATCCGCGTCCTCGAGCGTGGCGGCCAACTTGCCGGTGCCGTTGCTGCCTTCGGCGTTGCTGATGCTGATGCCCAGCGAAGCGAGCGTCGCACTATTGGCGGCGTCATCGAAGTACTCGATCAGGTCGTTGGCCGTCGTCTGGACGACGCCATTGGCGTTCGTCTCCAAGTTGACGATCAATGTTCCTTCCGACGCGATGCCGCCCGAGGTGTAGAGCTTATTGTTGTCGGTCGCGAAGTCAATCGTGCCGGCCCCGGTGCTCCCCTGGTAGTGCGTGGCGAAGAAGGTCTTGTTCGCATAAGCGTCGTTCTGCAACAACGAGCGAACTTGTTCAGCAGTCGTGCCGTTCGCGACATAAAACGTCAGGCTGCCGTTGTGTCCGCCGGTGCTGCCCGTGTCGGCCAACGTCGCCGAGGCGTTCGTGGCCGCGATCGTGCCGGCCAACGTGTTCGCGGCTTCCGTGTCGCCGGTGCGGTTGGCGTAGTTGGCCGCAGCCGAGAAGGTGCCTTCCGTGTTGATGGCCGCTTGGAGCTGCGCACCGGTCGTCGAGTTGTCCGAGCGGATATTCAACGTCAGCGTCTTGGAGCTGGCGTCGTAAGCCGCCGTGGCCGTGCCGGTCGTCAGCGAGGCCGTCAGCACGACATTTACGTCGTTGAAGTCCTCGCCGCGCTCCGTCGACGTGATCCGCAGGTTGTTATTCGTGCCCGTGAGGTTCAAGTCGGCCGTCGCGGCCGTCGTCTCTTCGTCGTACGTGACCCGATCCTGGGCGCCCGTGGCGGCGGCGCGGAAGCGAATCGCGTAGTCGTCGAAGGACTTGCCAGCGGCCACGGCGGAGAACACCAGGCTGGCATTCGCGTTGGCTGAAGTCAGGGTGGTCTTCGACTGAGCCGTGACTTGCGGATCGGTAATCAGATCGACTCCCAAGGCCTGACCGGAATTTGCCACGAAGCGAATATTCCGGGAATCCTCGGGACCGAGGAACTGGAGGCGATTGTTGGCCGATGCCGTGCCGTAGTAGCTCGACTCGACGAACTCGGACACCGTGCCGAATCCAGTGTCTTCGGCGCTCTTCTGTGCGGTCAACAGCGCCGCCGCGGTGGCGTTATCGTTGATGGCGTCAACCACGTCGTTGGCCGTGGCGATCACGTCGCCACCGGTCACGCCGTCTTGGAACACGTTGGAGAACGTGCCGCTGGCCACCACGCCCGAGCCGTCGTTGTCGACCGTGCGTGCGACCGAGAACAACTCGCCAGCGGCGGCATTTCCCACGGCGCCGAGCGACGTGATGATGTTGTTGGCCGTCGACCGGCCTTCCTGTACATAGACGTACAGCGTACCGGCGTCGCCGCCGGAGTAGCCGGTGTTGCCGAAGCGTCCGCCGCGGGCGGCGATTTCAGCAGCCGTCAGCACGCCAGCGCCCGTATTGGCGCCCGCGGTCGTATCCAACGTGGCGGCAAACGTGCCTTCCGTGTTGATGGCCGCCAACACCGCATTGGCGTCCGTCGTGCCGCCGTCGATATCCAGCGTCAACGTCTTGGCCGAGGCGTTGTAGGTCGCCGTGGCCGCGTTGCCCGTGACGGCGCCGCTGTCGGTGAACAACACCTGCACGTTGTTGTAAGCAGCCCCCGCCTGGTCGGCCGTGATAATCAAGTCCGTGTTGGCGATCGACGTATTGATCGAGGCCGATGACTTCTGGGCGTCGTGATTGTACGTGATCCGCTCGTTGCCGGCGGTCAGCGCCACGCCGTTGTCCAGCAACGCGTCGTTGACGTAGTTGACTGTCGCGTTGTTGAACTGGGCGCCCTTAATCGTAGCCGTGTAGGTCAAAGCGTTGTCCGAGGTGCCGCGACCTTCGGTCGTTGCATAGCCGATATTCGTGGCCGTCGCATTGGCGCCAGCACCCGAGTTCGTGCCGCCCGTCGTATCCGTGGAAGCCACGGCCAGGCTGACCTGGATTTCAATACCGGTCAGGGCATTGATCACGGCCGGAGCATTGGCGGCCAAAGCGGTGGCGCTGGCCTGGTCCGACGTGCCGATCGTCAACGTCTTGGTCGTGGCGTTGTAGTTCGTGCCGGCGGCCAACGTGGCCGCGTTGTTCAAGCTGACCGTGATGCCGGCGCCGATGCTGCCGTCACTCGTGATGGTCAAGTCGAGGTCGTTGTTGGCACCCGCTTGCACCAAGCGGTACACGGCGTCGGTCGGAGCCGAGTCCGAGTCGTTCACCGTGGCGACGGCGGATTCGTACGCACGCGTCTGCAACTGCACGTCTAACGTGGCCGGCGAATTGCCCGTGGCGGCGGTGTACACGGCGACCGTGCCAGTCGAATCGCCTTTGCTGTATTTGACGCGGATGTCGCCTTCTTCCTCACCGGCGGTGTCCGCTTGAATCAGCACGTCGTTGTCGGTGCCGAAGCTCGAAGCGGTGATGGCGCCTTGCGTGGCTTCTTGTTCGACCGTGGCCTGCACGCCCGTCGCGTCCGAGACAAGGTTCACCGCGGTGGCGATTTCCTCGATGGTGCTGCCTTGGGCGAAGTTGAACGCTTCCGCGCCGTTCTTACCGCCGATTTGCAACGACACGTCCGTCGAGATGGCGCCGAAGTTGAAGTTCAACGAGCCGCGGGCGGCTTGCTGCACAACTTGCACCGTCACGCCGATCGAGTTCTGCGTGCCGAAGTTGGCCTGGTCAATCTTCAGGCCTTGGATCTGCGTCACGTCGACGCCGGTGGTGATGAAGTCCAAGCTGCCGTCCAGGAGACGCTTGCCTTGGAACGACGTGATCTGGGCGATCCGGTCGATGGCTTCCAAGGACGAGTCGATCTGCAACTGGTTGGCGGCGATTTGATCCGTGCTCAAGGCGCCTTCGTTGGCGGCTTCCGACACCAAACCGCGAATGTCGTTCAACAACGCGCTGACCTGCCCCAAGGCGCTGTCGGCCGTGGCGATCAATTGATTCGCGCGCTCGCTGTTCGTCACGGCGCGCTGCGTGCTGATGATGTCGCTCCGCAAAACTTCGCTGGCGATCAAGCCGGCCGGGTCGTCCTTACCCTTATTGATGCGCAAACCCGTGCTCAACCGGGTGAGAGCTTCTTGCAATTGAACATTGGAACGGGCCAAAGTCTTTTGAGCGTTGAGCGAACTGACGTTCGTGTTGATGCGGGTCATTCCGGGCACCTTCGAATAAAGGAGGACGATGTTTCAAGCGGAACAGATTGCGGGAAGGATACGACTCCGTTCCAACTTGTTTGCGTGTGCGCCGGGGAGCGGCTCCACGCTGGCTCGCAACCACGCACAAAAAACTTCTGGCTGTTGTTTTCGTTTCGACGCCGACCGGTTGGTTCCTGAAATGTGACCGTCGCTGGAACTCCCTTCCCGCGCAATCACGCCCCAGGTTGGAGCGCCTACACGCCTTATCGACTAGCGAAGATGAGCACTTTAGGCAAAGGCATTGGCCCCCGTAGTCCTTATCTATTCGGACTACTTGCGCCGGTTATGAAGGCCGGCGGGATCAGAAGGATTGCACGCCCGCGCGAAGCGATGCGGCCGTCACGACGCGAACGCCAACGAAATTCCGCGCCAGGTTGGCACGCAGTTTATCGGCAGCTTCACTACGCGTCTTTTCTTCGGCCGAACCGGATTCTTCGCACGTTTTCGATCTCAATTCGCGCTCCGCGTTAGCGCATGCGGCCTTTGCCGCCCGGACCCGGCCCCGGCGCGGGCTTGCCAAGCGATTCCGTGTCTTGCGGTTCCAGCCGGCTGGCGCGGAGGTTCTCGCGTTGAATCGCTTCGTACACTTCCTGGCGATGCACGGGCACTTCGGTGGGCGCGTTGATGCCGAGGCGGACCTTGTCACCTCGAATATCCACGATCGTGACCACGATGTGATCGCCGATCATGATGCTTTCATCGCGCTGTCTCGACAGGACGAGCATCGCTGACTCCTTTGAAACGCGACTACGGCGATGCGGGTCGCCGTGCGCGTGAACGGTGCTGTTTATATTGAGTGTGTTTCGAACGAGCTGGGCCGCTTCGACGGGGCGTTCGCCGCGGTTTGCTCGCTGGGAGTGCAATCAGGCAGGCTATGCGCTTTTCCGAAGGACCGTCGGTCCCGAGGGCTGCAGCGTGTATTGAGTCGGTTCGTCGCTGTTGACGACCACCTGTCGCCCGGCGCGGCGTTCCAAGTTGATCACCAGCGGTGCTTTCAGGTTGAGCGTCAAGGCGCCGTCCCCTTTCCCCACCACCGCCAGAACCTGCGCGTTGCGCACGTTCGTCAGGTTCAGCGGAGCAAGCTCGGCGCGATAGACCCGCACCTGGTAGCCAGGCACGAAGCGCCCAGGGCTCACCACGGCGAGGGCCACCTCGGGTTCGGTGACGCATTGCATCCAAGCCAAGGCATCGTTGGCGGAATCAGCCAGCAACACCCATTGGCGGCAGTGCTCGAGTCCGATCAAGCCGGCGGGAAAATGAATGACATCGTCGGCTTGAATCTCGACGAGCCCAAATCGCGTGGTCTTGAGTTGCATCCGTGCAGACCCTTGGATCGAGGTCGTGGCTGTCCCTGGCGCATATGGGGTAATTCGGCCAGCAGTCGCAATGCCCGCCACAAAAAAGCCACCAGAGGAGGGTTCGATCGAACCGCGCGATGCAACGCAGCCGTAACAATCGGACAAGACCGCCAAGCCGAAAAGACTTCGGTCCCGACGCGGGCTACCCCGGACCATTCACCACAGAGGCACAGATTTACGGAGAAGGAGAGAGAAGCAAGTTTGCAACCGCGAAAAGCGCAAATTGACGCGAAAGGTTTCGGACGGAGAGTGCGTACTTCGCGCTACTCTTGTCTCTGTCCTTTTTCGTGTGTTTCGCGTGTTTCGCGGTTAAATCCTCTCCTCCGTGACTCCGTGTGGAATCCACACGAACACGTCGGACTACAGATAGTCCAATAGCGAAATCTTCAGACTCTGTGCCGCCGTCTGAAGCGACGCCTGGTACGACGCCTGGCGGGCTGTGAAGTTCGAAATCGCTTCGGTAATGTCGACGTCGATTTCCAAAGACAGGCTGGCTTGCAGGTCCACTTCTTCGGCCTCGAGCCGGGCCTGCAGCACGTCGAGAGACTTTTGCCTGGCGCCGAGTTCGGCACGCGAGAAATTCACCGCCTGCGAACCGTCGTCGAGAATCTCGATCGCTCGCTCGATGCCCAGCACATCGTTCGAACGCAGGGCATCGCGCAAGCGTACGAGCGCCGTGAATACGCCTTCGACTTCACGTGGATTCACATCCGTCCCAGTCAGCGTCGGCGGCTCCCCTCCCGCCAAGGTCGCCGTCGCGGTGAAATCAACCGTCCCGGCCCCGGTATTCGGCGCGCCGTCTCCCGGCGCTAGCGTGGCCGAGAAAAACGTCCCGGCGAGCGGCGTGTTCGCCAGAATGTCAATCATCTGGTTCGCCGTCGTCGACGGATCGACATCAAAAACCAGCGACTGCGTCGAAGGATTGTACGTGACGATGCCATTGCCCGGGCCCAATCCGGAGTTCACAACGGAAACGTTAACTTCGTTCAGACCGGTGCCCGGCGCGATGCCACGGATGACAAGGTCATTATTCGCGCCCGACATAGTGAGCGTCGCGGTGGGCGCGGCGCCGGGCGATTGAGCGGTGAACGTCCCAACGCCGGACGGCAACAATCCCAAGTCCTCGGCGGCTTGACTCAGATTGCGTCGCTCCACGGTCAAAGCGCCGCCGCCTGGCGGACCGTCATTAATCAATTCAATGCCATTGCCGTTGGCGGCCAATTGCGCGACGATCGGCGTCGGCGTGGCCAGATTCGCCGGATGATTATTGATCCGATCAAGCACGTCCTGCACGGTGACCGCGCCGGCGACGTCGATCTCCAGTTCAATCCCATCCGCGCGGCGAATCACGAAATCGACGCCCTCGGTATCGTGGACGCCGAAGCCGTGATTGAGATCGGCCAGTTCCGTACCAGACGTCAAGCTGCGCACGCCCAGTTGCGAGGCGGTATCGCCGCCGTTCTCGCCGACTGAAAAATCCTGCCCGCTCCACCGCGATCGCAGATCGATTCCCGTCTGTTTCCCGTTGATCTCGGCAAAAATGCCAGCGCCGGCGCCATTCAGGATGTTGAGCATATCCTCCACGGTCTGCGCGCTAGCAAGGCTGATGTTAAAACTCTCGCCGCCGTTCTCAATGCGCACTCCGGAAAGAAAGTCAAACTCCTCGCCAGTGCCCCCCGCCGTCGTAGCCACGGCCGCCAGCTCATTAAACGTGTCAACGACAGCGCCGGCGCCGTCGTTGAGAATCTCGCGCGGATTCAACTCCGCGCTAAAAGTCCCTTCCGCGTTCACGGCTGCCAGCACTTGGTTCGCCGAGGTGACGCCGCTTTCGATCCGCACGACCAACGTGTTGGCGTCCGAACCCGTGTTGTACGTACCGCCGGCCGTTGCCGCGTCATCGGACAACTGGAACACATACGCGCCGCTGTTCGTGCCGTCGACCGTCGTATCGAGCGCCGCCGTGAACTTGCCGCCCAGCGCCGCGTTGGCGTTGATCGCGTTCGCAACATCCTGTGCCGAATGCACGCCAGCCTCGACAGAAACGGTATACGTGCTGCCCGAAAAGCTGACTTGCACGCCACCCGCATCCGCCGCGCGAACGTCGAAGTCAACCGTGATACTGTTGTTCGACGTACCAGGCACAGTCGCCGTCAGCAGGAGGTCATTGTTCGCCGCCACATTCGTATCGAACGTCAACGACGCCCGGGCCGCCACCGCGTCTTCGTGAAACTCGGCGACCTCATTCCCCGCCGTGAGTCCCGGCCCTGCGCGCAGATAATCGTCGTCGACATACTTGATCGTCACGCCGTTAAACTCGGGGCCGTTCGCCGTCGCGATGAAATCGAGATTGTTGCTCGTCCCAGCGGACGCCAAGGAAGCCCGCGCTCGGGTGCCAAGCAAATTCTCCAACCGCGTGGTCAGTGTCAATCGCGGATCGAGATCGCTCCCCACCACCGGCCCGGTGCCGGCGCCGACTTCGTGCAGAATACCCAGCTCGTTGGCCGTCGTACCGCCGCCGACTTCGCGAATGATCAACGACCCGCCGCCGCCGGAATCCAACGAGACATTCAATCCGACGTCCGTGATTTCCACCGTCACGATTCTGCCGAGCGGAGCATTGGCTTCCAATAGTTTCGCAATGTCGCCGACCGTCGACGCCGAACTGAGGTCAACGATCGAACTGACCGTGCCCGTCGAAATCTCAATGCTGCTCGGCACAACCCCGCGGCCGCCACGCAAGTCCGACAGCGATGTCTCGGCCGTCAGCACCGGATTGAGATTCGTGGTTCCACGAACCGGTTCTGAAATCGCGCCAAACACGCGGTTTCCCGGCATGTTCGTTTCGAACAGCACGTCGATGTCGGAATACGCGGACAATGACTTTTCATCGCCTAGATATTCGATGTGATCGCCGGACTGTACAAACGGCTGTGTGCTGGTGCGCGCCCCCGCAAACAGATAGCGACCGCGGAATTGCTGGTTGCCAACGTCGACCAGCTGCTGAATGGCCCGGTCGACTTCCAAGGCGATCGCTTCGCGTTGCGAATCGGTGGAAGTCGTTCCCACCACGGAAATGGCCGCGCCGCGGATATCGGCCAACAGCGCCGAGACGTTCGAGAGGGCCACGTCGGTCGCGCCCAGATACGATTGATTTGTCTGCAAGTTGACCGAGACTTGTTGCTTCCGTTCAATCAGCGATTGCAACGTAATAGCCCGCAGCGCGGCCGGCGCGTCTTCACTCGCCAACGAGATCCGCCGACCCGTCGTCAGCTGGTTCTGCAAACGAAAGATCGCCTGCTGATCCGATTGCATCTGCGACAGCAAACGCTGCGAAATCAGCAAGTCGCTGACACGCGTCGTCGGTACGGGAATGATAGCCATGGGGACAGTTTGAAGTTTTCAGTGTTCAGTTTTCAGTATCAAGCGTCATCCCCAACCATCGAACGACATCGCCGCCACCGATCTGCAACTACTTCGCCTACTTCACCTACCCCCTACTCCACCTTCTTGCCTCACAGATTCACCAGGATCTCCAACAACTCATCCAGCGCCTTGATGTACTTGGACGTGGCCTGCAGCGCTCGCTGGTACGAGATCATCTTGACGGCTTCCTCGTCGAGACTCACGCCGCTGGTGGCAAGTTGCTGGCCGACCAGCGTTTGCTCGAAGATCCGGCTCCCATCCGCGATCCCTCGGGCCACGCTCGAGCCCTGCGTGACCTCGGCCGTCAGGCTGGAATACAGCACTTTCAAGCTACTGCCATTCTTGGAATCCAACGGCGCATCGAGAAAAGCTGCCAGCAAGGTGGCCGTATTCGTGTCGGCCCCGATGCCCGACTTCGACGCGTTGAACTTCCCCGCATCGGCCGCGACGACCGCATTCACGCCAATATCGAGGGCGTTCGAACCCGTGAAGAACGTATTCAACCCAAGCGCCGCAAGCGTACCGCTGGAATCGTTGGCGAAAGAAAACTCCAATTCCACGGAATCGGACGAAATCTGCAGATGGCCGTCGATATCCACAGACGCCGCCAGACCGCTGACAGAGTTGAGTTGCGAAGCCAGATCGTCGAGCGACGTATCGTCGTCGAGCCCATTCAGATCAATACGAATGTTGGTCGTTTCAGTGAGCTTGGTCTGCTTGTTGTAGACCAGCACCTGAAAGCTGCCGTTCTCTGGCGTGAATTCCAGCCCCGCCTCGTCGAGCGCCACGGTGCTGTCGCTGGTCGCGAACTCGCTGGTCAGCTCGGCATGCCCCTTCAGCCCCTGGCCCGACGAAAACAGCTTGTTGAATTCGAAAATGAAGGCCTGCGAGAAATCGTCGAGCCGATCGAGAAAGCCGCCCAGCACATCGTCGCGTGACGACACGAGCCCTTCGATTTCGCCGGAATTGGCCGTCAGCGCCGAATCGGTCTCGATAATGCGAATATCCGCCACCGCCAGGCCGCGGTCGATATCGAGCTTCGCTTCCACGAACCGCGCGGAGTTCTCGAACACCAAATAGTCGCCGCCGGCGAACACGTTGATCGAACCGTTGGGCTGCTCGATCGACTTGATGTCGATCAACCCGGCGAGATTCCCGAGCGCCAAATTGCGTTGATCGCGCAGGCCCACGGCGTCGCTGGCCGTGGTATCGCCACCCTCGGTGGCCGTGATACGGATATTGAGCGTGCGAATCTCTTCGATCAGATTGTTGATCGTGAAGACGTTGTCCTTGACCTTGTCGTTCAAGTCGCTGCGGACCTCGCGCACCCGCTCCGAGAGATTGCGAATGTCCGCCGTGAGCGTCTTCCCCTGCAGCACCGCCAGATTGCGGACGCCGATGTCCTCCGGCTGGCTCAGCACGTCATGAATGCTGCCGAAGAAGTTATTGAGCGCGGTGCTGAGGTCGGTGTCGCCGAGCTCGCCCAGAATGCTCTCCAACTCTAAATACGCCTGCTCCTTGGTCTCGTTGCTGACCCGGTCGCTTTTGGCGTTGCGCAAGCGTTCTTCGAGAAACTTATCGATCTTCTGGACAACGGCGTCGACCTGCACGCCAAGCCCGAGCAGAAGACCGCCGATGCGTTGCGTCGGCGCAGGCGAGACAATGACTTCTTCGCGAATATAGCCGGGTGTGTTGGCATTCGAGATATTTTGGCCGACGACTTGCAGCCCAATTTGTTGGGCGCGCAAGGCGTTCTTAGCCATCTGAATCGAGCCGAACAGCGACATCGGTCAAGCGCCCCCGCGCAGTCTCGCGGCGCTACGCCGCATCGCTAGACTGCGTGGTCTACCAAGACTCCATGCGCCTGGACGCAGTCTCCAGTTCCATATGTCGGACGTTGCCGGCCGCCGGTAGCGATAATCTCCAACATCTGCGAAAGATGTAGCAGCGTTCGCTGCACGACAACCCAGTTTGTCAGACACTCCTGCTGCAACAGCCGCGTGCGATGTTCCGCGGCGTCGATGCTGGGCACAATGCGCAAGCGATGTTGAGTTGGTAAGCTGGAAGCCAACATGCGAATGTTATCGGGCGGCGCGCCCTCGCTCCCGGCGCGATCGAGCATCTCCTGCCGTTGCGACTGGCAATCCTGCAAGCGCGCCGCAAGCCGGACTTCCCGCACATTCACGGCCGCTAACCGCGCAGAGTCCGCCGCCAGTAGCGCCGCGCGTTTGTCCGCCAATGTCGCGAGCAAGTCGTCCTGCACGGACGAAAGGTCCGTCAAGTACGCGGCGATCTCGTCCGTCCAAGCGTCATCCATGCGAATGGTTCCAGCGAAATCAAATGATGAATGATGACTGATGAATGCCCATTGATGAGTGATGAAATACCTGTGATTCATCGTTCATCATTCTGCATGCATCATTTCCTGCCCATGCTGAACAGCTCGAACATCGGGCCAGTAAACTGTGCCGCGCCGTTCTCGGTCAGTTCTTCGGTCAGAATCTGATCGAACTGTTGCTGAAACACCTCTTCGCCGCGTCCGCCGTGAAAATACGCTGGCTTGCCTTGCGTGCTACGCATCGCCTTCAGCAACTGCCCGTAGAACACTTCGCCCACGAACTTATCAAACGTCTCGCGCGCCTCATCCGGCTTCTCCGGCACCTTAGCCTGCGGCCCAGTAAGTTGGCTCAACGCCGGATGCGAAGCGATAGGCGAAAGTGCAGCGTTCATCGACATGATCCTTAGTCTTGCTCGGAGGACTCACCACGGAGGCACGGAGAACACGGAGAGGGAGGATTTTGGAACTTCGTACTCGTTGTGGCACGGTCTCCCGACCGTGACACCGTTCTGACCGACGTTCTCCAATTCTGGGCAACAGCACGGTTTCCGTGGCACGGTCGGGAGACCGTGCCACAACAGTTCTTCCCTCTCCGTGTTCTTCGTGCCTCCGTGGTGAATCCAATTGAATAGTCTCTTACTCAAAAATCACCCGCCCCTTCAAATTCCCGCTGCGTTCCAGCACGCGGATGATCTCGATAATTTCCGCCGGCGGGATCCGCACTGCGTTGAGCGCCTTGATCAGGTCGTCCAGCTTCGCGGTCTTCGGCCCGACCGCCGCGAACGGACTCGGCAGCACGTTCGCCCCCGTTTGCACCGCGATGCCTTGCACGGTGACCAAGGCCGCGCCGATTTCCACGTCGCCGTCGACCGCGATGGCGCCCGTCTTAGCATTAATCACCACGCGGGCGTCGACCGGCGCGTCGCGAATTTCCACCGCCAACACCTGGGCGATCCAATCGACCGGATCATCGCGATACTGCGGCGGAATCATCACCTCGACGTTGCCTTGATTGATCGCCCGCACGAACTGATAGTCCTGGCCGAACTCCGCGCCTAATTGAAACCGCAGCTGATCTTGAATCGAGAACACAATCTCCTGAGCAACTTGAAAGCCGGTCAGGTTCTTGTCGATCACCAGGGTGATCTTGTCCCCCTTCGAGAACACATTGAAGAAATCTTCTTCCAGCCGGCAGCCGTTCTTGATCGTGCCGTTCAGGGGATTCACTGGATCGTCGATCATGATCGCCCCTTCAGCAAAGGCATAAACCCGATCACTGGCCGGATTCGGGCCTTGCAGCGGCGCGGTAAACAACCGCCCGCCGGCCAGCGACTTCGCGCTGCCGATCGAACTCACCTTGCAATCCAGCGGATCACCTTGCCGGGCGCCTTCGGCCGGAATCGTGGCCGATACCGTAACGATCGCGCAATTCCGGGCGTTCTTCAACTCGCCTTGTCCAATCGGGTTACCCATCAACTGCATGGCCATCGCCAGACTGCGAATCATCGGCGCGAAATCGCCGCCATCGCCAGTCCCTTTCAGGCCCACGACAATCCCCAACCCATGCAACGAGTTCTCTTCCTGCCCCTTAATGCGACAAATATCCTCCAACCGCATTCCAGCAGAGGCCGGCGCGGCAGTCGTCGCCATCATGAGCAGAAGTAGTACACAAACTCGTCGGATCATCGCTAAATCCTTTGCCAACGTCTGAGGCCTCGTCTCATTCCGAATCGTTCTACCTGCTCAAAACGGACTGAAGCGTTCATACATCCGCTTGAACCAGCCGCGCTTGTAGCCGTCGCGGACGGCGCCGGTTTCACGCTTTTCGATTCGCAAGTCGGCGAGCTTCTCGCTAAACACCGTGTTGTCCGGAGCAATGTCTTCGGGGCGCACTTCGCCGGTCAGACGCTGTTCCCACACCTCTTCGTTGTCAACGACTTCCTTGCGGGCTTCCAACAACATGTTGCCGTTCGGGCGGATATCGACGACACGTGCCGTAATGCGGAACTGCACGCCGCCCACGGTTTCCATCTCGGAGATCGCCCGGTACTGGCTGTTCAATTCGCCGGACACCGCGGGATCGCCTTGATCCTGCGGCGCCTTCTGAATATTGAGCCCGTCCAGCTCGATCCAGTCTTCCAGCGTGGCTTCAAGATTGGCCAACTTGCGTTGCACCAACTCGCCTTCGTTCGTGTATTGAAACGCGTCCTTCACCACCACCGTCACAATGTCATGCAACCCAATCGTCGGCGGTTCCGGCGTCGGCACAAAGGTAAAGGCGTCCTCCAGCGTCAAAGCCCGTTGCGACGGTTCACCGAACAGGCTGGAACTCTGCGCGGAGGCGACTTCCGTGTAAGTCCAACAGGCGGACCCGCAGGCAATCAGCATGATCGAACGACGCAAGTTGATCTTCATAGCGTTCCTACTTCGCTGAACGTGTCTTGGAATTTGCTTGAGCGGACGCCTTTTGCGTACCGCGGCGCGCTGCGAGCCAGGGGGATGGATCGCGCGGCGCTGCATCCACCGCCGGAGTCATGGGCGAGCCCGCGTAAATCTCAACTTCCTGCGGACCGGACACTCGGGCATGAAAGGTCTCCCGCGAGGTAAGCGACTCCACCGGCACCAGGTCGCCGTGAGCGCCGTTTTCCTTCGCCCGCCCTGTGATGCGAATCTGCACGCCGCCGCATCGTGAATACACAGTCACTACTTGGCCGCGTTGCACAAGCATCACGGGTCGCAAGCTCGGTTCGGTGATCGGCTGCCCCTCGGCAATCGCGCGAGTGGTTTCCTTGCCGACAACCTCGTCCAGCGATTCCAGCGGCTTCAACAATCCCTTGACCGCTTCCGGCCGGACGAGTTCGACATCTTGTTCCGAGATCAGTTCGCCGCGTGACAATTCCCGCCGCGCCACCACGATCATCGGCGGCAGCGAAACCCGGGCCGTGACCTTCCAGATTTCCTGCGACGCCTCGTCACCCACCTCGACGCGAAACTGCACCCGTTCCGCATCCAGGTAACGCCCCCCAGTCACGTTCACTTTTTGACCGCTGGAGAGCGAGGACAATTGCTCTTCATTCAGTTCAGCTTCGATGTCCCACGTCTCATCGCCGAGTCGTTCGCGTACATAAGACAAGATCGCCGCATCCATACGCTCACGGACGCGATCCTGGGCGACAGACGACAGCGACGCACTACGCGGCGCCTTCGGCTTACGTGGTTCCGACGCCGCAGCGCGCGTCACCGTGGTTTCACTGCTGCCGCCAAAAGTCCAGCTCGCGAACTCTGGCGCACTGCGCGCGATCGCATCTTGTACCTCGCGAACCGTCAGCTTTTTCGCTTTCCCCGAGGCGGGCGAAGGCAACAACTCCACCGCCAACAACCGCTCCCGGGCTTGCTCGTCGAGACCGTAGATCTCAGCGACATCGCCCAACCGCACGACGGCGTGGTCCACTTGCGACGCTTCACGCAAATTGATCTCGCCGGCGATCCCGGCCGCGCACAGCCAGAGCCAGACGAGCAAGGTGCGGCGAAAATAAGTAACCATCCTTGGTTCCATGGGATTCCGTCTTGCGTTCGCGCGTAGAACATTGCTTCCCGACTAGAACCGCCGCAAGTTCGCCACGAGCTGCAGCACCTGGTCGCCAGCCTGCACCGCTTGCGAATTCAACTCGAACGCCCGTTGCGTCGTGATCAGATCGATCAACTCGCGGACCGGCTCGACGTTAGACAATTCCAACACGCCTTGCCGCACCATGCCGAGACCGTTCTGATTGGGGTTACCCGTGGTCGCCGGCCCCGAAGCATCCGTTTCCTGATACAAGTTCTCGCCGAGCTTCAACAAACCTTCCGGATTGATAAAGTTCGCGAGTTGCAGAGTGCCGACTTGCGTCAACTGCGCCTGGTTCACCTGCCGCACGGAAACATTGCCGTCGCCACTAACCACAATATCCGTCGCGTCCGGGGGAATCGTAATCGTGGGGTCGAGCAAGCGCCCGGCGTCAGCGGAGCCCATCACAATGTTGCCGACGGCGTTAATGGAAAAATTGCCGGCCCGCGTGTAGACCGTCTGGCCGTTCGTATCGATGACCGGAAAGAACCCGTCGCCACTGATCGCCCAGTCGAGTTGGTTGTTCGTCGTGGCAAAGGCGCCTTGGCCGAAGTTGGTTTGCGTGCTGGAGACGCGCGTACCGAGGCCGACCATGGTGCCCACAGCGGTGTAGTTCCCCTGTTGGTCCAAGGCGCCCGGCAGCTTGTAGTTGCGATAGAACAAGTCCTCGAAGTTCGCCCGTTCGGCCTTGAACGCCGTGGTGTTCAAGTTCGCCAGATTATTGGCGATCACATCGAGCTTGGTCTCCATCGCGCCCATCCCGGTCGCGGCGGTATACAGCGTTTGAACGCTCATGGCGAATTCGTGATGAGTGAAGAGAGGTGTGTATTAAATGATGAACGATGAATGATGAATTACTTCTCTGGCCATTCATCATTCGTCATTCATCATTTCCCTAAGCTTTCAACAGCCGCCCCAGCATCGTGCCTAGCATCTGGTCTTGGTTGCGGATCAGGTTCACGTTGGCTTCGAAGGCTCGCGAGGCCTCGATCATGTTCATCATTTCCGTCGTGGCGCTCACGCCGGCAAGTTCCAGGTGTCCGCCGACCACGTGGCGATTTCCAGCTTCAACCGCCGAAGTCGGTCCCATCGGACGAAACAGGTTTTCGCCCACCTTCACGAGATCCCCCAGCGACGCCGGTTGCAGCATGCCAAGTCGCACGGTCGTGCCATCGGACTGTTGAATGCCGCCATCATGC
This sequence comes from Planctomycetia bacterium, assembly GCA_034440135.1. Classification (NCBI taxonomy): domain Bacteria; kingdom Pseudomonadati; phylum Planctomycetota; class Planctomycetia; species Planctomycetia bacterium. Next base: position 4,125 of record JAWXBP010000280.1, on the reverse strand, counting down.
GTGAGTTTCCAGGGGAACGATTCGATTCGTGCCGGCGCTCCGCCATCGTCCAGCACCGCGTGCCCTTGCTGTGTCACCAACTCGCCGGTCGGCAGCAACGCGAAGTTGCCCGCGCGAGTCAGGTAGTCGCCGTCCGGCGCACGGACCGCGAAGAACCCGTCCCCTTTGATTGCGAAGTCTGTCGGAATCTCAGTGTTCTTAAACGGCCCCTGCGAGTAGTCCGTCCGCGTTTCCCGAACTTCGACGCCACCGCCAAGATCGTTCCAGCTACGTTCGCCGGGCTGGGCCTGCCCCTGGGCAATTTCCTCCGCATAGCGTGCTTGAAACAGGGCCAAATCGCGCTTAAAGCCCACCGTGTTCACGTTCGCCAGGTTATTGGCGACCGTTTCCAAGCGTCGGCTCTGCACGAGAGCCCCTTCGGCGGAGATGTACAGCCCGTATGGCATGGCTGGCGGTATCGATTGCGTGGAGTGAAACGATGCAAGACCGTCTGGCCGTCGTTTAGCAACGCGCGTGCCAACAGGCTTACCGGTGCAAAGAAACGCCTTGCGGCACCACGGAAACGGCTGATAGAAAAGGAGTTGCGCTATTTCCGGCGACCTAAAGCGAAATTCGCGCAGACGGCCAGGTAGCGGCAGATTGGGCCGATCGGCGATTGACGCTAAGCGCAGTTCCTGCCGGAGCAGAGGCCCATCACACACCGTAGGGCGGGCCAGGGCAAACAAGAAAATTCCGTGGAACCAGAAATCGGCGCAACTCGCCTCATCAATGCGATGATTTGATCGCGGCCCGCCGGAGAAAAACAAGTGCTGAGTAGCACAACGTTGAAGCCAGCATACCGTCACACGTCGATTCTGGAATTAGCGAATCGAAGCCCCAACTGGGCAGCCGAATCACGCCCATGTAACCGCGCGGTCAACCGAAATACGACAGGTGACAAACCCCTATTCCTTGCCACGCGCCGCGCCGGAGTCAACGATAATGCGTTTCACCAGCAGGTAATTCCCTCCCTGGTACTCCGTAACAATGCCGGACACGCTCCACATCACGCCCTGAGCGCTTTCGTCAACCTTGCGGGACGCCCGCTCAAGCGCCAAGTTTTCCAACATGCGGAGGCGATAAATGCCATCGCTGCTGACAAACTCGAAGCGGCCGTCCACCTGAATGAACTGGCCCAGGACTTCGCGAATCTCCGTGCCTTCTCTCAGCCGCGCACTTGCCGCCCGGCGACTCGCGCGAGCCGCCGCCGCATCGACCGGGTTGGCGGGACTCGCAGCCGCGCCGCTATTCGAGGTTTCTGAAGAATCGCGGGTATGCGGCCCCGGCTGCGCGAAACTCCAACCCGCCCCGGCGGCGGCCAATAGCAGCAGTAATGCCAGCCGCGGCCAGGTCTTCGAGGATCGAAAGCTCGCAAAAGCCACGGCGAACTCTGCCTCTGCCGCTCGATGGCGTGGGGGTGGAGTAGGACGGTTGGTGGCGAACGTCACTCAGCCCCCAGCCTTGGGCATCGCCAAGGCGTGCAACGTCAGCACCGCGCCGGCGGACAGTACCAGCCAGCCGATCCACGGCGCCGGCGTGATGGTCTTCCGCACATCCGTCGTATTCGACACCAAGGTGGTCAACGACAGATCGTTGGCCAGCGTGCGCTCCGGCCGAGGAATCAGCCGATCGCTGGCTTCCTTGTTCAACACAAACGTGTCGACCATTCGCACCTGTATGCCAATCAGAATCAACACCACGCCGATCACGAAGTAATGGTTGCGGTTCAGTTCCATGATGTACGCCTCGCCAGTTTCCATACGACCATTCGTGCGCGCGAGCCACGCGCTCATCATGGTCATGTATCGATCACCCGGCGACTGGCACTTCATCCGACTCGCCGCGCAACCGCCGTTCTTTGACGACGCAGTGACACGCGCACCGAATTTGCGCGGAAACCGTATTCTTCGCAAAACAGCGAAAATCACGACCAAGGCATCAAACGCCTTAAGAACGGAACGAACGGCGCATCCGGCTGAACCGCAGAGGCGCTGAGAAGCAGAGGGAGAAGCGGACTGTTGGAGAGGGCGTGTAGGGCGGACCCTGAGCCAGTTCGGCGTCGTGACGATCGAAACGCGACGACAATAGTCAAATCACTTTGAATCGAACAACCAAGGCCCGCCGCCAATGAACTCAGTGTGGGCGACTCCTCCGAGGTAACCTCGGATGGTGAAGAAATCGACCAATGGGAACACTCGAATTGCGGCGTTGCGCACTGTATATTAGCCGCATTCAGTTTACTCATTGCGCCCGGTCCTTGTGTAGCGCGAGCACCGTACAATCGACTTCGTCAGCTGAGAGTTGCACAGCCATGTCGTACGTCTGTCAATGTTGCGGTCAGCGCTTTGATGGTCTGCCGCTTGATTTTGTCGGCGAAGCGCCGTGGCGGAATATGGGCGTGAGCGACGACGAATTTGACGCGCGTGTCTTACTCGAGAAAAGCCTTTGCGTAGTCGACGGTCAGTTTTTCTTCGTTCGTGGTCATATCCGCCTGCCGATTCTCGGCACGGACGACGTATTTGTTTGGTCGGTCTGGTGTTCGCTGAGCAACGACAGTTTTCGCCACCTTTATGAGCATTGGGACGATTCGGATCGAGCAGGCGACACGTACTTTGGCTGGCTTTGCACAGTACTCCCGTGCTACGAGGCAACAACCTGGAACCTCAAGTCAAACGTGCGGTCGCGCAATAATGACCTGGTTCCGCTTATTGAGATTCAGCCGGTCGACCATCCGATCTACCAGGAACAACAAGAGGGAATCACGGTCGAGCGATGGCATAGCATTGCGCACCAATTGCTACACGGCCGGTAAAGCCGCGTCAAAAAGCGCGGTGAGCGAGCTCCTACTTGGACCCTTCCCCGCGGAACTCCTCCACCCAGCGGTCCACGCTGTTGCGCAACGAATCCACCGTCGCCGCTTCCAGCAATTCCGATTCGTCCGCCTTCACGACCGCCGCCATCACCGCGGGGTGATCGACCCAATCGGAGGGGCCAAATTCGCGGACGTCGAGTAACGTCTCGGAGAACGTGGCGGTCTGTTTGGGGACTGCCTTCAGGCCGTCCTTCGTGTACAAGAAGTGGTACTTGAGCGAGCCGAACATCAGCGCGGCGCCGGTCAGCACGCCCAGGAAGAATCCTCCGAATCGTTTCACAGCGGCTCTCCCCATTCGAGCGTGATATCCATTCCCCATTCCCGCCTGAGCATGCGGCGACCGAACATCTCGACCATAATGCCGCCCGCGGGTCATCGTCAATGGAACCGTCCCTGAATCCGCCGCACAAAGTCTCCCGTTCCTGCGAGCTGGTCGTATTGTTCGCTGCGATCGTCTTTCCCAGCTTCGCTACCTGGCTCTACTTCTCATGGCTCGGCGGCCATCCATCGTCACGCCCCGCCTACGCCATCTCCAAGCTGCTGCAATTCACGCTCCCCCTCGTTTGGTTGACGTGGACTAATGGCCAATGGCCCATTCAACTCGTTCGCCCGCGCCCGCGCGATCTCCTGGAAGGTCTCGCCTTCGGACTCGCCGTCACGCTCGGCGGCCTGGCCATCTACTACGGCTTCCTCCGCGGAGGTTCCCTGCTCGGCGCCGCCCCGCGCGAACTCACGAGCAAACTCTCAGGCTTCGGCATCCGCACAGCCGGACACTTCCTGGCCTTGGCGACGTTCTATTCCTTAGCTCATTCGCTGCTCGAGGAATACTATTGGCGCTGGTTCGTGTTCGGCGGCCTGCGCCGCTACGTGCCGACCGCGGCGGCCGTCGCGATTTCCAGCCTCGGCTTCATGGCCCATCACGTCTTGCTCATCGGCCATTTCTTGCACGGCTTCGGCGCCGCCACTTGGCTACTCTCGGCGGCCATCGCCATCGGCGGCGCTGTCTGGGCCTGGCAATACCAACGCGCCGGCGCCCTGTACGCCTCGTGGCTCGGCCACCTGGTCATCGACGCCGGCCTGATGTGGATCGGCTACGACCTCTGGACGGCAGCCTCACACTAGGCCTTGTCTCAAAACTGGGGTTTCCGTGCAATGCGTAACCGGCGACGATGTCGCTGAGTTTCGTTTTTGCCACGGAGGGCTGTTGAGATGGC
>JAWXBP010000279.1 GCA_034440135.1 Planctomycetia bacterium | reverse complement strand
TTGAGTCCGGCTTGGGTGCTGGTGTTGGCGATCAGGCTCACGATGACTTCGTGACTGACCAGCGGTTTACCGCGCCAGTTTTGGGTGATGTGACAGAACAGGCGATGTTCGATCTTGTTCCACTTGCTCGTGCCAGGCGGGAAATGACAGACTTGCAACTTCAACCCGATTTGATCGGCCAACTCTTGCAGGGCGACTTTCCACAGTCGCGATCGCGCGGCGTTGCTGCCGCCTCCGTCGGCCGTGATCATCAAACGCTTGGCGGCAGGAAAACGTCGGACGCCCATCTGCCGCCACCAGCGACGGATGGTAGCAGTCGCGAACCGCGCCGTGTCGTGATCGATGCCCACGCTGACCCAGCCTTGGTTGTTGGTCAGATCGAACACGCCGTAAGGGATCGCCTTGCCCAAGGCCGGGTCTTGAAAATCGTGAACGCGGACCTCCTCCGGCTTGCCACGCGGTCGTCATTCGCGTCCGCCGTTGCGGAAATCTCCGACCAATTCCTGCTTTTTCGTATCGACCGAGATCACCGGCTGATGTTGGTTCTGAAACCCCAGCGCCTGTTTGTTGATGTGCTCGAACTGGGCGTTGCGGTCAGGATGCGCGTCGCCTTCGCGCGTTTTGCGATTGGCTTGCAGGCTGTAGCCTGCCTCGCGCAACAACATCGCCACGGTGCGCGCTCCCACGGGATGATTCTGCCGCGTGAGTTCCTCAGCCAGGCGACGCGTGCTCTTACAAGTCCAGCGCAAAGCCGATTCCGGATGGCCGCGCGTCACGGGTTCGACCAGCGCCTCCAAGGCTTTCTGCAACTCCGGATCGTCCTCGGTCCGCCGCTTGCGCCCGCCGCCAGGTCGACGCACTCGGGCGTCGACGACTGCCTTGGGGCGCGCCGCCCGCGCACGCAACTCCCGCATCCCCGCGCCGATCGTGGTTCGCGACATACCGGTGGCCACAGCGACCCTTTCGATACCGCCCCAACCCAAGGCCATGGCTTCCGCCGCCGCCCATTGCCGGCGCACACGCTCATCCATCACCGCTTCGAGCGCCGCAAACTTACCCCGCACCTGTTTCACCACGGCCGCGTCCCGCATGCCGAGGGTATGATCGAATCCTCACAAATCACCAACCCCATTTTAACCAAGTTATTTTTGCGCGGATCCTAAGCGACATCCGTTCGAGCCAGCCAATCCAAGCGGCAAGAAAGGTTGATTTGAACCCTCCCAGTGCGGAACCCTTTTCGAAACAACGCGCGCGAGAGCGCAAGAGATAAGTCGTTGAACGACAGCCCGATGCGGGGTTAGAGTCCCTTTCGGCCCCTCGAAAGCGAGCGGAACCGGCTACGGAAAGAACCGGGCCCGCTTAACGGAAGTAGTCGCGCCGGCTGTTATGCGGCGCGTACTTTTTCTCGTCGCCGGGAAGACAGACCAGCCGGTTAACACATGCGCGAGCGCGCGATGATTGGGAAAGCGGGAAACGGAAGCTTTCTTCTACCCATACGGCGTGCAAAAATGGCGCTAACGTCTGTTGAAGCCGCAACTTGCCTGAATTCCCCCATGCGCAACATCTACCGTTCGCTCCTGCTGGTTTTGACCGCCGCTACCCAGAAAGAACTTGCCCGCTACGTCGCCAGCCTCAAGGCTGAGAACAAGTTTCTCCGTAGCCGCTTGCCGGCGCGCGTGCTCGTCGAGCCGACCGAGAGGCGCCGGCTTGTCCGGCTCGGCGCTAAGCTCGTCCGAGCGCTCGACGAGCTCGTCACGATCGTCCACCCATGCACGTTGCGCCGGTGGATCCGAGAGGACAACAAGACGAAGAAGCTTCCCCGCGGCAAAGTCGGAAGGCGGCGGACCGGCGAACAAATCCGCAAACGGATTCTGAAGCTCGCGAAGGCCGACAACTGGGGTTACGGATGTTGACGCGGATTTGGTTGAGTCACCTCCAGACGACACCGCCACGCGGAGATGCGTGGAGTAGGGTTTCACAATCGGCAGCTCCCGACCCGGCTCACCGTGGTTGGAAGCAAATGACCGTTCCGATAGGAAGCCGGCAGACTGTACTTGCCCCGTTGGAGCGGCGATCGTTGGTTTGACACCGCAAGTCCGGGCCAGTAAGTCTAAAGGCTTCTTGTCGAGCGGATTCAGTCGGAGATCGAAATGCCGGCGGTAAGACGTGGGCATCAGCCCAAAAAACTTCCGTCGCATCGTGGACGTTCCCGCCGGCGAGCCGTATACAGAGGGGATCGGACCTGGATATTCCGAGAAGCTGGAGTGCGACCCTGGTAACCAGGGCGGCGGACCAGGGACCAGGAATGGCCGGTCACTAACGCGGACGGATCGTTCTATTGTATGCTTTGTCCCGGCATTTGGTTTATTATTTAGCCGTGCCCGTTGGAATCCTCTTTCATCACATCCGTGACCGCCATGTCGTTCAGCACTTCCATGATCTGCCGCATGCACCTCTTGATGGTTTTCGCGGGTACAGCCACGCTCCTTACTCCTCACGCGGCTTGGTCGATGAAACCGGAGTATTCAATCTCTGATGGCGAAGTGCGAATCGCGAACGTCTCGACAGAATGCCCAGTGATTTATGACAACGACTTCTGGGTCGATGTGCCGGACGCAGCGTACATTTGGGCGAAGGCCAGCCTGGGTGAATGCAAGCTGCGCGGCAACATTGTCACGCGCTGCACCTTCGGCTGGCGGGAGCGTTATGCCCATGAACTCGATCAACAGGTCGAGGAGGCGCAGCGCCTGTTGAGGCTAGCCAAAGACAGCGGCCTCACGAACATTCCTGAGCCGACGATCGGCGCGACCGTGGCCCTCCAGCCTCCAGCTAGCGGCAAGGTTGAAGACACGCAGTTCGAACGCTCTGCCGGCAGTGAGTTGATCGTCCAAGAAGCCCATAAGGCATCTCCGGAACGGCCGCTGTTGGTGTTCGTTGGCGGATCCTGCACGACGGTGGCCTCGGCCTATCTCTCCGATCCTAGCATCGCCGACCGCATCGTCGTGTTTCAAATCGACGGCGGCGTCTACAACGGTTCGGACGAGTGGGCCTGGAAGATCACGATGGAACGCTGCCGATTCGTGAACTGGGCGCGCGGCTACTTCTGGGATCGCATTCATGAGTGGAATCCCTTGCGCTTCGACGACCTGCCCCGCAATCCGCTGTGCGATCTGCTACGTGAATACGCTCACGGGGATCTCGCCAAATCGAATCAGTGGGGCGATGGAGCCTGGATCTTCCAACTCTATGCGCCACAATGCGTGACAAAGCTGGAAGATTACGACGGCCAGGCGGTGACCGTTCCGCGGGACGGAACGAACATCCCGGCCATCGAGCAGGAGTTCTTTCAAACGATGACCGATTCCAAATTGTTTCGCGTAAAATAGCGGATTTACAGTGCGCTGCGGCGTGGGGCACAGCTCCCCCAGTCAAGAGAACTTTGTCCCAGCCGGGGCCTCGATTACAATCCACATCCGCCGACCCTTTACTCCACTACTTGACGGTTTTACTCCGGCGCTCCGCGATTCGTTCACGATTGTCACCGCCGCCGGCGGCCTCACTGGCACCTTCAACGACACGCTATTCCCGCCGCTGCCGATCGGACAAGTCTGGTCACTCGACTATAGCCGGACTGCTTTCGTGCTCTCCACAATCATCGGCGTGCTCGGTGACACGAACGGAGCTCTGACTGTCGACCTCAAGGACGCGAACCGTGTTCGCAACAATTTCGGTGGCTCGGGGATCGGCATCGATGGCGTTACCGACGACGACGGCCTGGTCGATTTGTCCGACCTGAACAACGCGAGGAACAACTTCGGCGTGTCGGCAGCGCAAGCTGTGCCGGAGCCGTCGGCGAACTTATTGGTAGCCGTCGATTGGATGGCGGTTATGTTCGCAACGGTCGGGTGCTGTCGGTCGGCAAGCAAAGCCGGCTTGAAGGGCCGAATGACACTTTGATTCAACACGATACGTAGGAGTTAAAGTGGAACAGGCAATTCAGGTGTTCGCTGCCGTGAACTTTTTTGTGATTGGGATTTCGCACATCCTTCAGCGAAGTGTTTGGGTGGAGTATTTCGCGAAGCTACATAGTCTTGGCCGGCTTGGCCCATTCGCCGAGGGCTTCCTTTACTTGAACTTTGGCGCTCTTATCGTCTCGTTTCACAACGTCTGGACTATTCCTGAAGCGTTTCTCACGCTAATTGGCTGGGCCATGGTCGCGAAGGCGCTAATGCGATTCGTCGCGCCGGCAGCGGTCCTTCGTATCTACCAGAGAATGCGTCCCGAGCGGGCCTGGCAGCTTCAACTGGCTGGTGTGCTGCTGCTGGCACTCTCAGCCTTCTTGATTTTTCTTGCGTTTTGGGAGACCATCCCTTTCACGAAGAATGCAGACCGTGAGGAAAACGGCCGGATGTGCCGGCGCATTTCCCGCGAGCCGCATCGCATGTCATCACACAGCGATAACATGGCAGCGACGGCGGCAACGGCGGCGTCATCCTGGCGGACTATTGGGTTAGGGTCGGAGCTTACGATCGGGGAAGAGGTAAAGTCCATCGAGCTACCTGCGCAGAAAAGTTCTGCGCTGGTAACTCCGAGATGCGGAGTGCGGCCCCGGGGAGCCAGGGCGGCGGACCGGCGGACCAGGGAGGGCCGGTCACTGTTTCATCGTGTTTCATTATATCAAAGTCACAGCCGAATGGACTGCGTTGGATCTTGATAGCAATTCGACGGCTGCAAGCGGGGTTTTTCGAGTGTCCCGTTTTGGCTGGCAGCACTTTGGTTGAGGCTGCTCCCGACATGCATTATGCTACGTTGACTGTCAATAGGATTAGTCGCCCCTCTGCTGCCATCCTGGCTACCTCAATGCGATTCTCACTAAGATCGCTCCTCACGTTCCTTACCGCTTTCGCGGTCGTGTTCGGCGCTGCGGTTTACTTGACCAAGGACTATCGCGAGCGTGAGGCCCTGCGGGGCGAACTGCTTTCGACCGGGGCGACATTTGTTTCAGTGAGCCCGAGCCGGTCAATCCGTGTGCTGTTCGCAGCTCCGATCACGATGGCAACGATTGGCAAATACAAGGAGTTTGAGTCCATCGAACTGCAGAGAGTTGAGATCGACGCAGATTCTATCGACGCACTTGCCGAGCTCGAAATGGTTGATGTGTTGCACTTCCAGTCCTGCACGTTTCACGACTCCCCGGATTTGACGCCACTCTCGCAAATGGGCAGCGTACGTTCCCTGTTGTTCTGGAATACGCCAATTGACGATGAAGCGACCCCTGCAATCGCGGAAGTGCCCGGGCTTAAGGTCGTGAGCCTGTCTGCGACGAAAGTAACACCGGCTGGCATCGACCAACTCCGGTCCGCGCGTCCGGAAATCCGCATCGATTATCGGCCATAGCGCCCGGACCCCGACAGCCCGATCGCTATCGGCCCAGCCGAATTCTTCCACGGCTTGCTTCCGTCGCATCGTGGACGGTCCCGTCGGCGAACCGTATACAGAGGGGTTCGGACCTGGATATTCCGAGAAGCTGGAGTGCGACCCCGGGAACCAGGGCGGCGGACCGGCGTCCAGGGGTGGCCGGTCACTAACTATGATTGTATCAAGTTTCAGCAATCGAGCGAATCAACGCCGCGTCGGTGTGTCGCTGCGAAAGCGCGCAAGGTTTCGGATAGATCGGCAATCGCAGCTTCTTGGCATAAATCGAGTACTCGGCACTTTAAATGCTGATATCAGTTTGTGGATGTCGACGTCGGGAAGTAGTTTGGTCATAAGGTTACTGTGGCAAGCGTCGGGAAACGATCGATTTATCGGGTTCGCTTCCCGTCAGTATCCGATTCGGACAATGCGACAAATGGCACGTAGAGATTTGCGATCTCTACGTGCCATTCGAGGGGAATACTGAAGCGAGTCTTAGCGAGATTGCCGGACGCGGCGTTCAACCGAAAACGTGTCATCAAGGCGTCGCGACTGCTTGAATGTGTACACGCCAAGAATTGACTTGCTATTTGCTTGCAGGCAAATCCGCCTCTTCAATAACGGCCACCGTCAAGTCGTTGTAAATCGCTCGCACCTGGCCGTCATCCGTGCGGTGCCAGAACACAATCGTGCGGTCATCGCTGGTGGTCTTCCCGGCACCCAAGTATTGATAATCGTCCTTCGACATTGCGGTCAGGAACGGCAGGATGGCTCCCAACCTTCCTGCAATACTCGCGGTCTCGTCCTGTGACGCGCCATTTTGCGCGAGAAATACGGCCCATTCGCCCCAATCGGCAAGGCTCTTTGGAAACTTTCCATCGGCCAGCTTGGTGAAGCCGCGCAGCGCCTCCACGATACTCTCTTCACCTGACAGCTGAGCTGGAGGGGCAGGTAATTGCATCACTTTAAAAGTATCCGGGACTTCGAAGCTGAACAGCGATTCGTCGAAAGTTTCGTTGAATCGAAAATCCGTCATGACGACTCTATTAACTGGCGATCCTTCGACCATCCCATCGTGCTCGATCTGCACCAATTCGTTCGTGGTAGTGTCCTGCTTCACCTGAAACTGGAATTCTCGTCCGTTGGGGTTAGCATAGACCCAAGCGGAGGTTCATTCCATGAGCGGGAAACGTGCGCGTAGGCAG
>JAWXBP010000278.1 GCA_034440135.1 Planctomycetia bacterium | reverse complement strand
CATTCCCCCTCCAGCGTCCCTAAACTAAACCCCGTTCACCCCCGAGCGCCACACTTTTCAACCGCCAAGCGCTGCACAATTCAAGCGCCGTTTACAAACCGCCATCCGGTAGCGAACTATGCCCCCAATATGCCCCAATTGTACTTATTTCGCGTGCTTCGTCGACTTGCCGAACAGCCACGCGTTAACGTGGTCCGTCACGGCGCGGAGGCGTTCGTCGCTGATCCGTTCGCGATAGACGGCGCTCATGCTGCGGTCAGAGTGCCCCATGACGTGGTCAACGGCAATCTGGTCGCGTGATTCGCTGGCAATCGTCGCGAACGTGTGGCGCAACGCATAGAAGCCCAAGCCGGGGCGATGCAGACCGAGAGCCTTGAGCAGCTTAACGGTCTCCTTGCAGATGGGGTTGTCCTGCCCCGGCTTAGCCCAGCTCATGCGGCGCTTCGTGATGAACACGAGGTGCCGATCGTCGGCGTCCTTCGGGTCCTTGCGCGTCGACATTACCTCGTTGAGTGCCATCACAGTCTCCGGCCACAGAGGGCACCGGCGGGCGACTCCGGTTTTCGGACGCGGGTAATTCACCCAGCCGCCAAGCAGGTCGAGGGCTTTGACCGGTAATGTGCCGCAATCGTTGTTGCCGAATCCGGCGTTGACCCCCAGGAGGATCATGGCGCGGAGTTGCGGGCGAGCGGCGTCAATCATTGCCCGAAGCTGGTCAGCCTCGAACATTCGCGGACCCTTGGAATTCCGCTCCTTCCGCAGGGTCTTCTGGCTCGGGCGATTGAACGACTGGCCGTACCTCACCGGCCTTTCGATTAGCCCGATATCGTATGCGTATTTGCAGACGACACGGCAGCGTTGAATCTCCGCCGCCAGCGCCACGGCCCCCAGGGTCTTGCCCAGCGACGTCCGCAGGGCCTCGAAATCGTCAGGGCCGACGTCGTCCAGCCGGCGGTCGCGGCCAAACGCTTCGAGCATGCGCTCGCATACCCGGTGGTAGTCCTCGAAGGTCCGCTGTGACAACTCGCCTGACACCTGGGCGTTCTGCTTGAACGTCAGGAACCGGTTAGCCAAATCCCGAACCGTGGGACCATTCAGATTGGCCGGTGGCTTCCTGCCAGCCAGCAAGTAGTCCTTTTCCGCCAACCATTTTGCCAGCGCAGCGTCCGGGTCCCGCCACGGCCCGAAGTAGTGCAACTTGCCGCGAACCTTCTTAGCCCAACGCCCTGTCTGATGGGCAAAAAGGGGGAAATCCGGGTGAGGCTTACCCGGCTTGCCACCCGATACAACCGTGGTATCTTTAGGCATGGTTTTCGTACCCCAGGACTTGCCGCAGGTGTCATAACGGGTGTCGCAAGCATGATAACGGCCTTGCGAGAATCGTCAACAAGTCTAAGCGGGAAAAGCACTTAGCCAGCGTAGCTCAATTGGTAGAGCACCGCATTCGTAATGCGGGGGTTAACGGTTCAACTCCGTTCGCTGGCTCTTGATTAGATAGCGGCTTAGGAAGATCCGTCGTTTGGCAAGCCATGGCCACTTTGGCCGGCAACGTTGCGTTCTCGATGCCGCAATGGCCGTTCTACTGGCGGTCACAGAATCATTCACACGCGCGCCGCACGCTACTCGATCGTCGCGCAACGGATTGTCGGTGGCGCACTTGTCGGCTCCGGCAGCGATCCGAATGCACCCCTTTCCGACGAAGGACTGGGCGCTGCGCTCGGATACAATTTCCGCGAAACGTCACGGTCGAACTTCTGCAGCAGTCGCCGTAGCCGGCAGTCGCTTAGAGCCATTCCTCGATCAGGCCCGCTGTGCGGAGTCGCTGCCGTAGACGCGTCATGCGGACGCGGAGCGTGCCGCCATTGAGGCCGAGCTGGCAGGCGATTTCCGCAGTGCTGTAGCCCTGTGAGCGGAGTTCGAAAATCTTCCGCTCAGTTGCGTCGAGGTTGGCGCAGACTTGATCGACCTGCTCGCGCAATTCGACGGTCCTGGCAGGATTATCCGCGCCGGAAAGCGACGTCAGAAGTTGGGCGAGGTCGCCCCCTTCGGAGCCGCCGCGGTCGAAACGTTGTTGCCGCTGCATCCGCCGCCACTTGCGCGCAACTTTGCGGCGGACCAAGGTCAGGGCCAGCGCGACCAGGTTTTCCGGTCCGGCCAGGTCGTATTGCTGCCGCTTAATCCCCAGCATCAAGCTGCGATGCACCGATTGCACCAGGTCGGTGGAATCCAAGTACGGACGCAAGGCGGGTCCCAAGAGCACGCGGGCCACGATGCGGAGCTTGGGTTCGTACTGCCGGCTCAGTTGCGCGAGCGCGTCCTGGTCACCCTGTCGTGCCTTCGCCAGCAACGTGGAAAAATCGGACGGCGAGTCAGACATAAAGCGCGGGCGAGCGTACCGAGGTCTTGAGGGACGGAGTCGCTCCGTCAGTCTACCCCCTTGGCGGGAGGTTCACAACGCAACGCAAGTCGCCCTGTAACAACTTGGCCGACTTGCGGCATTGCATCAGGGAGAGTTGATTCGCCACTTCGCAACGAGACGGCAGCACGTCCTGGAAAGCACTCCAGGCATCGCCGAGGGAATCATGTTGTCGCGCAGCGGCCGTGATAGAATCGGGGGGCACATTTACGGACCCCCATTTATGCCCCCTGAAGACACGGCCGCTTCCCTGGACGAGCAACTGCGGGAGGCGTGCGCGGCGCTCGACCGTCGGGTGCGAGCCGGCGAGACAGTCCGCACCGAAGACGTATTGGCGGAGCGGCCGGATCTGGCGGAGCGCACGGAATGCGTCTTGGAGCTCGCCTACACCGAGTTCGTGGCCCGCGACGCATTGGGGGAAGCTTGCGCCGCGGAGGAATGGTACGCCCGGTTTCCCGCCTGGGCCGGCGACCTGCGCGAATTGTTCGAGGTCCACCGCTATGTTCAGCAAGCGGCGTTGGATACGGCTTCGCCCCACAGCGACGCCACCGAGGACGGCGAAGCGCCAGCGAACCTGGCGGCGATGTTTCAGGAGGAGTCGAGTTCCGACCGCCGCTTGGGCAACTACGAGTTGATCGAAGAACTCGGCCGCGGCGGCATGGGCGTCGTGTACAAAGCACGGCAGATCGGCGTGCGGCGCGTCGTCGCACTCAAGCTGATCCTGGCGGGCGAGCATGCGGGGAAAGATCGCTGCGCGCGGTTCGAGGCGGAGGCCGAAATCGTCGGACGCCTCGCGCATCCGAACATCGTGCAAATCTACGAGGTCGGCAACGATCAAGGGCGCCCGTACCTCTCGCTGGAGTTCGTCGACGGCGGCAGCCTGGACCGCAAACTCAACGGGACGCCGATGCCGCCCCGCGACGCCGCGTCGCTGTTAACGGTCATCTGCCAGGCGATTCACCACGCGCACAAGCGGGGCGTGATCCATCGCGACTTGAAGCCGGCGAACATCCTGTTGACGGCCGACGGCACGCCGAAGGTCGCCGATTTCGGACTCGCCAAACGCCTGTTCGACGATCAGTCCGGTCAGACGGCGAGCGGTGCGATGCTCGGCACGCCCAGCTACATGGCGCCGGAACAAGCGCTAGGAGACTCGCGCGATAGCGGCGCCGCGTCCGATATCTACGCGCTAGGCGCAATCCTCTACGAAATGCTCTCGGGCCGGCCGCCATTTCGCGGCGCAACACTGCTCGACACCTTAGAGCAGGTCCGCTCCCAGGAGCCGGTGCCTCCCCGCCAGTTGGTGGGCAAATTGCCGCGCGACTTGGACACGATTTGCTTGAAGTGCCTACAAAAACAACCTGCGCACCGCTATGCGAGCGCCGCCGCCCTTTTGGACGACGTCCAACGGTTTCTTGACTATCAGCCGATTCTCGCGCGTCCTGTCGGATGGGTTGGTCGCGCAGTGCGTTGGTCGCGACGCAATCCCGTGTTAGCCTCGTTGTCGGCCGCTCTGGCGGCGGTGCTGACAGCGATCTTGATTGTGGCGCCGATCGTGGCCGTCACCCAGGCTGCGCTCCGCTCGGAAATCCAGAAGCAGCTCAACGAAGTGACGCGGCAGAATCGTGCGAAGAGCGCGAGCCTGCTGGCCACCCGCTCGCGGCTCTCGGCGAACGAGGCCCCGCAGCGCAGCGTGTTGTTGGCGATCGAAGCCATGGAGTCGCATCGAGCCGTCGGCGAGACGCCCCCAGTCACGATTGAGCAAGCGCTGCGCGACGCTTTGGCGAACACCGGCGGCGTTCCGCTCGTCGGACATGCCAGCCAAATCTTTGCGACGCGGTTCACGCCCGACAGCCGCATGCTGATCACCACCAGCGCCGACGCCACCGCGCGATTGTGGCAGCTCGGCCATCCGCAGGAGAAAATCGAGAGCGTTGTTCTGCAGGGACATCGAGCGCCAATCCGGGGGCTGGCGGTGAGTCGAGATGGACGTCGGCTGGTCACCTATGCCGCGGACAACACGGCCGGGCTTTGGGATTTGAACGCGCCGCACCCATCAGAAACTGCGTATGAGATCGCCGGTTTCGCCGCGCCGTTGACGTCGGCGGCGTTTAGTCCCGATGGCACCCGCCTGGCCCTGTCGGATCATGGCGGCTCGGGGCGGCTCTTTCGCATTACCGAGGGAACAGCGCCGGAACTAATTCAAAAAGTCCAGCTTAAGTTGCCGTTGCACGATGCACAGTTCAGCGCTAGTGGAAAATGGTTGGCGGCTGGCGGCGGCGATAAGGCGGCGCGCGTGTGGCCTGTAAGCGAAGCAGGGCTCGGCGAGCTGCGACTGCTTTCTGGCCACGCGGGTCCCTTGGTCGCGATT
This sequence comes from Planctomycetia bacterium, assembly GCA_034440135.1. Classification (NCBI taxonomy): domain Bacteria; kingdom Pseudomonadati; phylum Planctomycetota; class Planctomycetia; species Planctomycetia bacterium. Next base: position 2,862 of record JAWXBP010000278.1, on the reverse strand, counting down.
GCCATGGATCCTCAACGCGACCGGCTGGCCACCGCCAGCGCAGACCGCACGCTGCGACTTTGGGACCTCGACGCATCTTCGCCCGAAGCAACGGTCATCGCGCTTCCGGGGCATACCAACTCCGTCTCCGCGGCTGCGTTTACTCCGGATGGGCGCTGGCTCGTCAGCAGCAGCTTCGATGGCACGGTGCGCCGCTGGGACCTGAACGCGCCGGACATTGCCGCGAGCGCTCGGCCCCTCACGGGGCACACGGACCGCGTCTTCGTGCTGGCAGTCAGTCCCGATAGTCGTTGGCTGGCCACGGGCGGACGCGACAAGACCGTGCGACTCTGGGATCTGACGGCGAACGAGCCCAGTGCCACGAGTCGTGTGTTGCGCGGCCATGACGACGCGGTGCAGGCGCTGACATTCAGCGCCGACGCCAAGTGGCTGGCGTCCGGCTCGGCCGACAGCACGGCCCGGCTGTGGGAGATGTCGCTCCGTACGCCCACCGCGGGATCCAACGCCGATCTGACGCATGACGGCGAGAAAGTCGAGCAATTGGCCATCAGCGCCTCGGGGCGTTGGCTGGCGAGCTTTGCCAACGACGGCTACGTAAGGCTGTGGGACCGCGAGTCGAGGAAAGAACGAGCCCGTTTGCTGCACTCCGCGGCAGTGCGCTTCATTGCTTTCAGTGGCGATGAGCATTGGCTGGCGACGGTCGAGCTCGATATCGCACCCAGGGCTCCGCGCGTCTGGGACCTGACGGCATCCGATCCTGCTGCGACTCCGATCGTGCTCGAGGGGGCGACGCAATCGATCGAAAGTCTGGTCATCGATCCCCAGGGCAAGTGGATCGCGGCCGGCAGTCGCTACAACGTCGACGCCGAAGATCGCGATGGCGCCGTGCGCGTCTGGGAACTCGGCGGCGTCGCGCCGGCGGCGCGCATCATCGCCAGCCATCAGGCGGATGTAGGGTATTTGGCGATTGACGCTGGCACGAATCGAATCATCAGCGCCAGCGCGGATGGCCAGGTGCAGCTATCGGATTTGCAACCGGGGGAACCGAGCGCTGCGAAATCCTTCCAGACCGACGACCTGCGCGGGCTGGCGTTGCTGCGCGACGGCGAATTCGTTGCCACGCTGCATTCGAGCGGAAACGCTCGCGTGCTCGATCTGAAAGCGCCGTCAGGCCAGCAACAGTCAATCCTCTATCAGGGCAAGCTGCCGTTGAACCGACTGGCGGCCAGCGAGGACGGAAATTGGCTCGTCGCGGTGGATGCTCTGGATCAGGTGCTGCTCTGGGACATGAGCTCCTGGCCCGGTCGCGACGTCGCTCCACCGCAACCACGTGTCCTCGGCGACGACGAAACCTCCGGCCGCGGCGTAACCGGCTGCGCAATCAGCCGCGATGGGGCGCGTTTGGCCACGTTTGGGCTCGACGGCTTGATTCGGCTCTGGAATCTGCGTGAATGGAACGCGGGAGGCACGCCGCTCTTGCTCTCGGGGCACGTTCAGCACGTGCAATCGGCCGTGTTCACCCCCGACGGTCGCACGTTGATCTCGGGCGGTTACTATGGTGGGATTCGCGAATGGCCGCTGACCTCCGAAGACTTGCTTTCCCATGCCCGCCGGGTGGTCGGGCGCGAGTTGACGCCGGACGAGCGACGGCGCTATATGGAATAGTCATGTTCGCCGCCAGTCGGCGCTTTGAACCTCACACGCTTCCTCCGCTTCGCCACACCGACTTACTATGCGCAACCACTTGCTCGCCCTGACGTTCCTGACTGCTTTGGCGTCGCCCTGCCGGGCGCTGGAAATCCAATTGTTCGAAGTGGGGGCGACGCCGCTGTCGGCGGCGCAGTTGTCCGCCTTCAAAGCAGCGGCAGATCGCTGGGAAAGCGAGTTGGCGGATCCGATCACGGTGCGAGTCAACATTGGCTTTGCCGATCTTGGGACCTCGCTCGGAAACACTTGGGTGGCGCGGACCACGCATTTTTTGCCCGTGGTCCGCACGGCGCTCATCGTCAATTCCGCCTCCTCGGAGGAGTTGTTGCGAGCCCAACTGTTGCCTTCCACCGGACTGCAAATGTTCGATATCAACGGGCAACGTGGCGACGGACGGGTCACGATGGCCACGGCGAACGCGAAAGCATTAGGATTGTCGACCGGCTTAGATCCATTCTACGGCGAGGCGTTGGAGAATCAGGCAGACGCCAAGCTCCTCTTCAACAACAAGTTTGCCAACGGCTTCGACTACGACGCGACCGACGGCATCGGGCAGGGCAGTCGCGATTTCACAGCGCTTGCTGCGAGAGAAATTGGGCACGCGCTGGGCTTTAAGTCCATGACCGACATTCAAGACTTGCCGGCGAACGCTCAACACATCGTGCATCCGTCGACGCTCGATCTGTTTCGCTTCCCGCAAACCCAGTTCACGCACAACCTGACCGTCGAGCCGCGACTCGTGACGGCTGGTCCCGCGGAGTATTTCGATAAGCGAATGGAAAAAAGCCTCTCGTGGGGAAGACTGGCGACGGACCCCGAATGCGACGCCCCGGGAGATCATTGCCTGGCGAGCTATTGGCGCGACGGCGGGAACGACACCATGACTCCCACATTGCCCCGCGGAGTCGCCGTCGAGCTTTCAGACGCGGACATCCAAGCCTTCGATGCGATCGGCTATCAGCGGCCGTCCGGATTCGATCCGCGCCAGGTGGCATCGATCGCGACGCTTAAAGTGGGTTGGTTCGATACCGAAGCCCCCGCGCCGTGCGTCGGATGCTCGTTGCCCGCGTTTCCGCGCGGCACTTTTGATGAATTCGAGCCAGCGCCGGAATTCAGTGAGTTGCCGGCGTCGCTGAAGGGCGCCGATTTCAATTT
>JAWXBP010000277.1 GCA_034440135.1 Planctomycetia bacterium | reverse complement strand
TTGAGTCCGGCTTGGGTGCTGGTGTTGGCGATCAGGCTCACGATGACTTCGTGACTGACCAGCGGTTTACCGCGCCAGTTTTGGGTGATGTGACAGAACTGCGACCCCCTGGACTTTCGGAAAGTGGCGGGGGCTGTTTTTTACGCCGCTTGGGCCGGGGCGCGTTCGGCTTCGAATTGGGTTGGTGATTGATAGCCGAGGGTGCGCGCGATCGACGCCTTTGCTAGCTTTCTCGGTCGGACGCCTGTGGTCGCCGACCTGGAGTCGCAGCGCATCGCAGAGTGCCTCGTCTGGTTCGCGCCGCATCATGGCGCCGGACGCACGACCTGGCTGCGAAACACCCTGACGCGGTTGACGCAGTTGGTGACGGAGTCTGGCGTATTCCGTTTCTACACGGCCGCAATTTCGCGCCGCGACATGCTGCAGATCGTCCAGCGCAAGCAGGCGGAGCATCGCAAAAATGCACCGCACGTCCACGTCCGTCGTTACTACATAGAGGTGTTCCGTCCTGAGTCTCTCGCTGGGAGGAATGAAAAGTACGTGGCACAGTATGAGTCGGCAATCGAGTTGCTCTGCCAATATCTCCGGCGCGACGATCAAATGTTCGTCGATCGCATCAACGAACACCTCGTCGAGGCATTCGCGGCTTGGGCAGTCGCGACGGGTTACCAGCCGATCACAATCACGAAGTACAAGATGATCATCCGAAGAGTTCTGCGCCACGCCCGGCCGGACGAGTTCCCCAAGCGACCAGGGCAATGGCCGCGGGATAAGCAACCGCACGCCGTTCCCGTCGACGCCGAAGGGACGATTTGGCACTTCTTTCAGCGGACCTACGTCACTGAGCGATTGCTTGGCCGTAGCGCCAACGGGCGGGAGTTGATGGAAACCGGCATTCGATCGTTGTGCAGGTTTGCGGGCGGCGGAGTGCGAATCTGGGATTTGACCGACGAACTGCTCAGCGAGTGGGGCGCGGACTTGCTCGCCCGGGGCTTGTCGCCTGTGACAATCAACGGTCGCCCGAGCAAGATCGAAAGCATTTGGCGCCACGCCCGCCGCAATAAACTCGTTCACGAAGACCCATGCGGTTACCGGATTCCCCAGCGCGCGAACATCCCCGACGCCTGGAGTTTGGAGGACTTGGCGCGACTGATTGTGGCGACGCATGACCGCGTGTTCGATCGCCAGATGCGCAACAGAGTCCATGTCGGCAGCTACTTCCGGGCTTTGATTTTGGTGGCCTACGAAACGGGTGTTCGTCGCGATGACCTGCTCAAACTGCGACGCGCTGACATCCTGGCTGATGGTTCGATCACCATTGTGATGAACAAGACGGGGCAGGTGATTACGCGTGCGGTACGTCCGGTCACTATGATCGCGATTAACGCGGCGTTCCCGCCGGAGCGGGAGTTAATCTTTCCGGGGCTCGGTCACACGCGCACATACCATCAGCTGTTCCGGCGGCTGCTCCAGGTCGCTGGGCTGCCGAGCAGCAGACGCAATAAACTCAGAAGTTGCGTCGGACGGCCGCTTCGCACGTGGAACGAATTCTGCCGGGCTCGGCATCAGCGTTGTTGGGTCACCGCTCGCCCCAAATGGCCCGGATGAACTACATCAATCCCCGGATCGCAACCACGCAGCCACTGATGCCGCCTGCGCCTCCGCTGGGTGAGCAACATGATCAGAAGGGAGTCGCCACATGAAAACTCCCAACTGGAATCAAGTGGCCGTGGAAGACTTGCGAGATGAGTGGCGGTCGCTTCTCGAAACCTACCAATGCGGAGATTGGAAGCACGTCTACAGTCACCGGTTGACGTTGTGGCGCGGCGACAATTTCCACCTCGCCGTCTCGACTCCGGACCGCAGCGTTCGCCGGACACTGATGCAGGTCATGGCAAAGCTGTCGGCCTGTGGCTGCCACCTGCTCGGCCGTGCGTCGACGCGATCCCGTCGGATCGGCGTCATCGTCGTGCTCCGCGGTGACGCGACCAACGACGAAATTCGAGCGGCCGTCCTCGAAGGGTTGGCGGCTTCACTCAAAACCAAGGGGCGGCGGCAAAAAGGAAAAGGCGAATGACATGGCGAGCATTACGCACGACAAAAAGACAGGACGCCGACGTATCCAATTCGTCGGCGCAGACGGCAAGCGGAAGAGTCTGCGGCTGGGAAAGGTCAACCAACGCGACGCCGAAGCGATCAAGACGCGGGTCGAGCAGTTACCGGTGCAGAAATGGGCGCACTTGGTGCACCAGTGGTGCAAAAAACGGCGCAGCAACCGTTGGCAGTAGCATGCAACGGTGAACAAGAAAAAGGCAGCGGCTCAGAGATTCCCGCGAATTGCACGCCTTTGCTGGACGCTGCATTGCCTGGAGTACCGGCAGGCGGCGAGGGCAGTGGGCGCAGAGGGACTCGAACCCCCGACTTCGACCGTGTAAGGATCGCACTCTAACCAACTGAGTTATGCGCCCGAATCGCGGCGCGAACCGCGTGCCGCAATTCTTGCGCTTGGCTGGGCGACTGTCAACGCGCCGGGTGCCGTTCCTGGGCGGGGGGCCCCTCTCGGAACGGCAACTTCCGCAAAAAAAGCGGCTCACCACGGAGGAGACGGAGGAAGCAGGACCTGGAAGCGTTGAATTCCGTTCAGACGCCGCGCCCCGACTTCCGTAAGCTCATTTCTGCGCTTCCGTGCCTTTTCCGCACCTCCGTGGCAAGCGGGACGCTTTCCGGCCCCTGGTGGAGCGCCCCGGAACCGCTGCGCATGCATTCTCGGGAACGAGACTACGCAGGCGCTCCTCCAGAAACACCGCGGAGCGAAACCGGGTTTCGCTCCTTGGTGTTCCCGGAATGACAAACGAGCAAATTCCTAGACAGCAGCGCCGCCGGTTTCGCCGGTGCGGATGCGAACGACGTCCTTGAGCTCGCTGATGAAGATCTTCCCGTCGCCGATCTGGCCCGTCTTAGCGGCGGTGACGATCGTCGAGACAACCTTGTCGGCGACGGCGTCGTCGGCGACGACTTCGATTTTCACCTTGGGCACGAAATCGACGGTGTACTCGGCGCCGCGATAGGTTTCGGTGTGCCCCTTCTGGCGGCCGAAGCCGCGCACCTCGGTCACGGTCATGCCGTGATGGCCGAGCTTGACCAAGGCCTCTTTCACGGCCTCGGTCTTATGGTGACGAATAATCGCTTCGATTTTTTTCATGGCTTTGCGCCTCGAACTGGTGTGTTGGTTGAATTGCGGCAGGCCGCATTATATCGGATGGCGACGCGCCATTCTATTTGCCACAGGATGTCGCGCGCCGAGTTTAATCTTGCTCTCACTCGCTTCTCGCGTGGATTCTGGGCGGGAAGGAACGCATTGTTCCTTCCCGCCGTGGAATTCCACACTCGGGGCTCGGCTCACTCGGTGAGCTGGAAGCCGTGGTACGCCTCGTGGCCGTGTTCGCCGATGTCGAGACCTTCCAATTCTTCCTCGGCCGAAACACGCAGGCCCATCACCGCCTTGATAATCAACCAGGCGACGGCGGACACGACGACGACGTAGCCGGCACAGGCGAGTACGCCAATCAACTGCGTGATCAACTGCTCGGCGCCGCCACCGTATAGAAGGCCTGGCTTGTGCGCGGCGTTCGCGCTGCGGGCGATCAGGTCCGGGTGGCCGAAGATGCCGACGCAGAGCGTACCGAAGACACCGTTCAGCAAATGGACTGAAGTGGCGCCCACCGGATCGTCCGCTTTCGCGCGGTCGAAGAACAATACGCCGAAGACGACTAAGACACCGCCGATGGCGCCAATAACGAGCGACATCGGAACGGTCACAAACGCACACGGGGCGGTGATCGCCACCAGCCCGGCGAGGCAGCCGTTCAAGGTCATGCCCAAGTCCGGCTTGCCAAGCATTAGCCACGCGACCATGGTTGCGCTCAACGTACCAGCGGCGGCCGCCATGTTCGTGGTCAAAGCGACATCACAGATCGCGCCCGGATCGACGGCCATCGTGCTGCCCGGATTGAAGCCGAACCAGCCAAGCCAGAGAATCAAGCAACCAATCGTGGCGGCCGTGAAGTTATGGCCGGGGATGGCATTGATCTTGCCGTCAGCACCGTACTTACCGATACGCGGACCAAGAATGTAGACGCCCGTAAGTGCAGCCCAGCCGCCTACGGAGTGAACGACCGTCGAGCCGGCGAAGTCAACAAAGCCACGTCCTGCCAACCAGCCGCCGCCCCAGATCCAGTGACCGACGATCGGATAGATGGCGATGGCCATCACACCGCTAAAGGCGATGAACGACAGGTACTTGATACGTTCGGCCACGGCGCCCGAGACGATGGTGGCCGCGGTTCCGGCGAAGACCAACTGGAAGAAGAACTTGCCATAGAGGGGCACGCCGGCCCAAGCGATGGCAGAGTAGTCGCCCACGTAGTCCGCGACTGACGGGCTGTTATCGGCGCCCGTCAGGAAGAACAAGCCATCCGTGCCAGCGAAGGCATTGCCGTTGCCGAACATCAGGCCCCAGCCGACGGCCCAATAACCGATCGTGGTGACCGCGAACACGACGAAGTTCTTGGAGAGGATGTTGACCGCGTTCTTGGCCCGGCACATGCCTGACTCAACGCAGGCAAAACCGAGGTTCATGAAGAACACTAAGAAGCCGGTGATCATCACCCACATGGTGTCGATCATCATTTTGATGTCGGCCGTGCTGGGGCCTTCCGCCGGCGCCGCGGCGGCTTCCTCCACCACGACTTCCGTGACCGCTTCCGCGGGCATGGACGTCGCTGCATCAACGGGCGCATCTGCCGTGGCCGCGGTTTCGGTGGCGACCGGGGTGTCCTGCGCCCAACTCACAGCGGGCTGGCCGAGGACGCTCACCGTGAGCATCGTCAGCAGTGCCAAGTATCGGAGTCGAGTCATTCGATCTAACATGTACATACGCTTCGCCTTTCGACAGAAGGACTGATGAATACGGGCGGTCATCGCGTGATCGACCGCGAAACAAACGAGGTTTGCCGGCGCGGCGAACGCATTCGCGGCGGACGGCCTGACATTCACGAGTGCCGGAATCGCAACTCATCCGTGAACAACCCTGGCCGAGGCGGAGCCGAAGCTCCGCCTCAGCCGTGAGGGCGTCCTTCTGGCTAGGCGGAAGCCAGGAAGTCGAAGTACCCCACGGCGAACTGAACGACGCGAAGGAATGCGCGCACCCCGAGCGCAGCCACATCTCCGAGCTTTTCGGAAATGCCAACAGCTAGCGCGTAGCAGGAGCGATCAGGAGAACGGCCGCCGCCGTCTCACGTTCCAAGTGCGTGTGCAGATAGCATGGGAGCCGATTCAGCCGCCGTGACGTAACGATGCCAACCGCAGGGCTGGCACTCGTCAGGCATCAGGGACTGGGCTCGGCAAGCTCAGAGATTGCTTGGCGGGCGAGGCAACGTGCCTGCCCAAGCTCGCGGAAGGAGGTGGTTCATGACGGTTCGCCTAGTTTGAAGGACGGCCGCTATCGACAGGTGTCTTCACGGCAAAAACAACACTACATCGGGGGGACGAAGCAACCGGCGTGCCGAGTACATCAAGGGGCGTTTGTGCGATGGCATTCCAATAAGCGCTAGCCCCTATTGTGCCTATGTTTGCGCGCTGTTGTGCTTTTGTAATTTTTGCTTATTGAGAGCTTCGTTGAAGCGCAATTGCGCGCTCGACAGGCACGCGATGACGCGACGGTGGGCAGAACACACAGCTTGACGAGGTTGGCGTAAGACCTCATGACGGGACTAGTGCCGATTGACATTCCAGGTCAACGATTTGAGAATCAACCGCCTCGTCCGCATCGACGTTCCAGTGCAGATTCCCGGCGTTCAGGACACCCCATGCCCGCCATTGCGGACAAGAAACGCCACGCCACCCGGTTGGTGAAGGCGCTGCGATTGGCGTATCCGGACGCGACCTGCGCCTTAGAGCACCGCAATCCGCTTGAGCTGCTGGTCGCGACGATTCTGTCGGCGCAATGCACTGACGTGCGGGTCAACCTGGTGACCCCCGCCCTGTTCGCCCGGTATCGCACTGCGGCCGAATTCGCGGCCGCGGACCTGGGTGAGCTGGAGAAGCTGATCCAAAGCACGGGATTTTTCCGCAATAAGGCCAAGAACATCCGCGCCTGTTGTGCGGCCCTGGTGAAGGACCACGGGAGTGAAGTTCCCCGGGATTTGCCGTCCCTCGTGGCGTTGCCGGGGGTTGGACGCAAGACGGCAAATGTCGTGCTGGGCACGGCTTACGGCCTGGCGAGCGGCGTTGTGGTGGATACCCACGTCACGCGACTCAGCCGTCGCCTGGGGCTCACGTCGGAGAAGGACGCGGTCAAAATCGAGCGTGATCTAATGCCGATTCTGCCCAAACGGGATTGGGTCGACTTCAGCCACCTGCTTATCCACCACGGCCGGCAGATCTGTCAGGCGCGCAAACCGAAATGCGATATCTGTCCACTCGCCCGCTGGTGTCCGAAGGTCGGGCTGGGGTAGAAAAGTAGGAACCTGGAACTCGGTACCAAGCTCGCTTCCCTGTTCGGACATCGTCGCCCATCTCCGCAAGGACCACCGCATGATTCTCTCCGGAAACGAAATTCGCGGCCGGATGGGTAGCGATATCATCATCGATCCCTTCGACGAAGCACGGCTCAACCCGAACAGCTACAACCTGCGGCTGCACCAAGAGCTGCTGGTGTACGAGGAAGTCGTGCTCGATATGCGGAAGGCGAACCGTGTGAAGCGGATTGAGATCCCGCCGACCGGACTGGTGCTGAGCCCCAATCTACTTTACTTAGGGCGCACCTCCGAGCGGACGGAAACGCACAACCTGGTGCCGATGATCGAGGGGCGCTCGTCGGTCGGGCGGCTGGGGCTATTCGTGCATGTCACGGCCGGTTTCGGCGACGCCGGCTTCTGCGGGTACTGGACGCTAGAGATGTTCGCCGTGCAGCCGGTGCGGATTTATCCGCACGTGGAAATCTGCCAAATCTTTTATCACCAGATCGTGGGCGAAGTCACGGCCTACACGAGCAAGAAGTACCAGCACAACCACGACATCCAGCCGAGCTTGCTCTACACGGAATTGCAGAAGCTGCCGACGCGCGATCCGCAGCGCGAGCTGGAGTTCGGCTTCGATCGCATCACCGGCGAGCCGCTTCAGACGACGGCGAAGTAGTTCTCGACGGCGAAGTCGAAGTATTCCTTCGTCATCTCCGGCGGCACGTTGCGATAGCGGCAGAAGTTGCGCACTTGCAGCAGCAAGTCGCGCGGATGGCAGCACCGCAGGTTGCGGTTCACCGTGCGGTAGTGCGTGTCGAGCAAGTAGTCGACGACTTTGTCGTCGTAGACGATTTGCATCTTGCTGGCCATCAGCTTAAACAGCTCGCGATACTCGTCCTCCGACGGATCGACGACCTCGATCTTGTACGGAATCCGGCGGAGAAACGCCTCGTCGACCAAGTCTTTCGGCTCCAAGTTTGTGGAGAATACGATCAACTGATCGAAAGGCACCTGGATTTTCTTGCCGTTCGAGAGGTTCAAGAAGTCGTAGCGCTTTTCCAACGGCACGATCCACCGGTTGAGCAATTCGTCGGTGCTCATCCGCTGGCGGCCGAAGTCGTCGATCACCAGCGTGCCGCAGTTGCTCTTGAGCTGCAACGGCGATTCGCTGATCCCGGTAATGCGGTTGAACGCCACTTCCAGCGAGTTCATCGTCAACTCACCGCCGACGACGATCGTCGGGCGGCGGATGCGGATCCAACGCTTGTCGAGGCGGCGTTGATCGAGCAGGCCGGTGTTGGGGGGATCCGGGGCCGCTTCATGATTGCTCGGGTCGAACAGTCGCAGGATTTCGCCGTCGACGCCGATGGCGCGGGGAATCCAGATGTACTCGCCGAACGATTTGGTGATCCGCTCCGCGATGCTCGTCTTGCCGTTGCCGGGGGCGCCGTACAGGAACAACCCGCGGCCGGAGTTGATCGCCGGTCCCAGGCGGTTGAGCATCCGCTTGTTCATCAACAGATCGCTGAAGGCGCGGTCCAGGTCTTCGGTCGAGGGATGCTGCGCTGTGAGCGACTGCGACGCGACGCTTTGGATGTAGTCGCGCAGCGAAACCGGCGCAGCGCCGAAATAAGTGCAATGCTCGGCGTAGCGCTTGGCCCGCTCGCGGCCTTTGTCGGAGAGCTGGTAGAAGTAGTCGTTCATCGGCGCCGTATCGCGCAGGAACACCAACTGCTCCGCCTTTTGCTGCGTCAGCAACCGCTCGACGATCTTGAACGGCAGCCGCACCTGATCCGCGCAGTCGCGCCCCGTGGCGCTTCCCTTGGCGAGCAGGTACTTGAGGATCAGCGCTTCGACTTCCCCTTCCGAGAGCTGGGCCTCCTCCAGGGTGTCCGGCTCCAGCGGGAGGAAGGCGCCTTCCTCGTCGATCGTCATATTGTTGCCGCCCGCCAAATCGGCGATACGGCTGAGGAGGTGGTCGAGTTTGGCGTCTCGTTCTTTTTGCTCTTGCTCGTCCCACTCGTCGCATGTCGGGGCCTGCACGGCTTCGTCGTGCGCCGGTCGCGTGGCGTCGAGCGACGACCAGGCGTCCATGTCATTGCCGCCGCCCGCCAAACGCGCCAACAGGCTGTCCGAAGATGTTTGCGTCATGGTTTTCTGCTTGTTGAGACCGCGGAACGGACTAGCTCGCCGGGCGATCAGGCAATCACCCAAGCAACCCTATTGCGCCAAACGTCGAGGTCAAGTTGGCGCCTCCCCGCCAGCGGGACGGGCGAATTCGCGCCAAGCCAGCAAGCCGGACGCCTCGCCACAGACAACCGGCCGTTCATCCGGTAGAATTGTTCCGCCCACCACGGAAATCCGGGCTTGTCGCCCCTTCCCGGTCAGCAGTTTCGACACACCGCAGTTCTTGCGATCCCCACGGTATTGACGTATGCCCCAGGCCTCGCTCAAGCACGATCCGTTTTCGGCCCGACGAAATTTTGAAACGGGCCAAGGTCCCGCCGCGTTGTACGACCTGGCGCGATTGGAAGCCCTCGGCCTCGCCAAGATCAGTGAGTTGCCGTACTCCGTGCGACTGCTGCTGGAAGCCGCGCTCCGCACGTGCGACGGCTACGAAGTGACCGAACAAGACGTCCGCAACCTGGCCGGCTGGAATGCCGACGGCGTGGCCGAAGTGGAGATTCCCTTCAAGCCGGCGCGGGTCGTGCTGCAGGACTTCACCGGCGTGCCGTGCGTGGTAGATCTGGCCGCCATGCGGGCCGCGATGAAGCGGCTCGGCGGCGATCCGAAAAAAATCAATCCACTAATTCCCGTCGATCTGGTGATCGACCACTCCGTGCAGGTCGATCGTTTTGCCACAAGCGATGCGCTCGATTTGAACGTCGAGATGGAATTCTCCCGCAATCGCGAGCGCTACGAGTTTCTGCGTTGGGGTCAACTGGCGTTCAACAACTTCCGCGTCGTCCCACCCAGCGTCGGCATCGTGCATCAAGTGAACCTGGAGTTCCTGGCGAAGGGCGTGTTCCTGCGCGAGGATCAGCATGGCCGCGTGGCAGTACCGGATACGTTGGTCGGCACCGACAGCCACACCACGATGATCAATGGCCTCGGCGTGCTCGGCTGGGGCGTCGGCGGCATCGAGGCGGAAGCCGTGATGCTGGGGCAGCCGCTCTACATGCTGATGCCCGAGGTGGTCGGCTTCGAAGTCACCGGGCAACTCGCGCCCGGCGCGACGGCCACCGATCTCGTGCTGACCGTGACCGAAATCCTCCGCAAGGAAAAAGTGGTTGGCAAATTCGTCGAGTTCTTCGGCCCGGGCGTAGTGCATATGAAGTTGGCCGATCGCGCGACGATCGCCAACATGGCGCCCGAATACGGCGCGACGATGGGCTTCTTCCCCGTTGATGACGAGACGCTCAACTACCTCCGCCGTACCGGGCGCGAGGAGCACGAAGTGCAACTCGTCGAGCGTTACGCCAAGGAAAACCAACTGTTCCGCACTGACGCCTCGCCGGTGCCGAAGTTCAATAAGGTGATTCGCTTAGATTTGGCTTCCGTGGAGCCCAGCCTGGCCGGACCGAAGCGCCCGCAGGATCGTGTGGCGCTCGGGGCGATGAAGCAGACCTTCCGCAAGGCGCTCACCGCGCCGGTGGCGGAGCGCGGCTACGCCTTGGACAACGCGGCGCTGCAACGCAAAGCGACGGTGAAAGACAACGGGCATTCCGCCGAAATCGGCCACGGCGCCGTGGTGATCGCGGCGATCACCAGTTGCACGAACACCAGCAACCCTTCGGTGATGATCGGCGCCGGATTGCTCGCCCGGAACGCCGTCGCCAAGGGCCTGCGCGTGAAGCCGTACGTGAAAACGAGCCTCGCGCCCGGTTCTCGCGTGGTGACCGATTACCTGGAAAAGGCCGGGCTCCTCAAGGATCTCGACGCGCTCGGGTTCAACGTGGTCGGCTATGGTTGCACGACCTGCATCGGCAACAGCGGTCCGCTGCCAGACGCGGTGGCCAAGGCCGTGACCGACGGCGATCTCGTCGCGGCGGCTGTGTTGAGCGGCAATCGCAACTTCGAAGGTCGCGTCAATCCGCACGTGAAGGCCAATTACCTGGCCAGCCCGCCGTTGGTGGTCGCCTATGCCTTGGCGGGCACGACCGATATCGATCTCGTCAACGAACCACTCGGCACGGGCACGGCCGGCGCGCCAGTGTATCTGCGCGATATCTGGCCGCAGGCCGACGAGGTGCGCAAGCTGATCGACAGCTCCGTGCTTCCGGAAATGTTCCGCGAGCGCTACGGCAACGCCTTCTCCGGCAACGAGCGCTGGAACGCCATCGAAGTCAGTGGTGGCGAACTGTACGAATGGGACGCCGCGAGCACCTACATTCAGGAACCGCCGTTTCTGATCGACCTGCCAAAACAGGCCGGCGCGATCCAGCCGATCCGCAGTGCGCGGGTGTTGGCGCTCCTGGCAGACTCAGTCACGACGGACCACATTTCTCCGGCCGGTGCGATTGCGCTCAAGAGCCCGGCGGGCAAGTACCTGGTGGAGCATGGCGTCGAGCCGGTCGACTTCAATAGCTACGGCGCTCGGCGCGGCAACGATCGCGTGATGACGCGCGGCACGTTCGCCAACATTCGCATCCGCAACGCCACGGCGCCGGGTACCGAAGGGGGCGTGACGCGGCATTTTCCCAGCGGCGAGCAGATGTCGATCTACGACGCCGCGATGCGCTACCAGACTGAACAAGTGCCGCTCGTCGTGCTGGCCGGCGCGGAATACGGCACCGGCAGCAGCCGCGATTGGGCTGCCAAGGGAACCTATCTGCTCGGCGTCCGGGCGGTGATCGCGATCAGCTTCGAGCGCATCCACCGCAGCAACCTGGTCGGCATGGGCGTGTTGCCGCTCGAATTCACCGGCGGCAAGACCTGGCAGACGCTGGGCTTCACGGGCGAGGAAGTATTCGAGTTCGCCGGGTTGGATGAATCCTTGCAACCGCGCAGCGAGATCGTCGTCACCGCCACTGCGCCGGACGGCAAGAAGTCAGAATTCAAATGCCGCGTCCGCATCGACACGCCGGTGGAACTCGACTACTACCGCAACGGCGGAATCTTGCAGACCGTGTTACGTAAACTCCTCGCTACGGCGTAGCGTTCATCCTTTTTTGAACCGCTGAGATGCAGAGGGGAATGAAGGAACGTAACCGCGAAAAAAACGCTAAATAGCGCGAAAATAGGAATGGTTATTGAGACAAGCCAATCCTGTTCAGTATTGGGATTTCCTTTTTTCGCGTACTTTCGCGTATTTCGCGGTTAAACACTTCCCCTCTGCGACTCAGCGCCTCCGTGGTTCAAGAATCGAATTCCTCCACTCCGTGGTGAATCCTCCTCACCCACTTCACCATGGAATCGACCGCCATGAAACTCTCTCCGACCGTCGCGTTCATCGTTTCCTTCGCGCTCTGCGCCGCCATGATGACGTCTACCTCCGCCGAAGAGCCTCGCGTCCTCAAGGCCGGCATGATCGGCCTCGATACTTCGCACTGCGGCGCGTTCACCAAGCTCTTGAAAGAAGCCCCGGCGGGGAGCGAGTTGGCCAGCGTGCAGGTCGTCGCGGCGTTTCCGGGCGGTAGTCTCGATGTCGCCTCCAGTCGCGATCGCGTCGCAGGCTACACCGAGGAACTGCGCGGGTTGGGCGTGGAGATCGTCGATTCGATTCCGGCGCTGTTGGAAAAAGTCGACGTGGTATTTTTGGAAAGCGTCGACGGCCGGCCGCATCTGGAACAAGTCCGCCCGGTGTTCGAGGCCAAGAAGCCGGTGTTCATCGATAAGCCGTTGGCGGGAACACTGGCCGATGCCGTCGAGATTTTTCGTCTCGCGGAACAGCACGGCGTGCCTTGTTTCTCGAGCTCGTCATTGCGATTCAGTCCCGGCACGCTAAAAGCGCGCTCCGGCGAGGCCGCGGGGCGCGTGCTGGGTTGCGAGGCGTATAGCCCCTGCACGTACGCGGAGCATCATCCCGACTTGTTCTGGTACGGCATTCACGGCGTCGAGACATTGTTCACCGTGATGGGCACAGGCTGTGAGACGGTACGGCGAGTACCGACCCCGGGAGCGGACCTGGTAATCGGCCAATGGTCCGGCGATCGTATCGGCACGTTCCGAGGCTTGCGCGACGGTTCGACCGGCTACGGCGCCACCGTTTTCGGCGCGGACCGCATCACCGACGTCGGCCCTTACGGCGGTTACGAACCGCTGGTGTTGGAGATCGTCCGCTTCTTCCACACCGGCCAACCGCCCGTGAACGTCGAAGAGACGCTGGAGATCTACGCGTTCATGGAAGCGGCGGATGAAAGCAAACGCCGCGACGGGGCGCCGGTGAGCGTCGCGGAAGTGCTGGAACATGCGCGGCGCGCAAAATAACACGCCGCTAACTCCAAGCCCAGGGAAGGCCACCAAGAGTCGAGCAATCATGCGACGACTTCTGGGGCCTTCCCTGGGCTTATCGGCGAAATCGCTTGTTCTGTCATGAAGCATGCCCTGCGCGTCAGCGTGAGGCCAATTAAAAGTAGCGCCGCCCCGGTGTACGCCGGTAGCAAATGCAAGAAGTTCGTGTAGCCAATCGCCGGATGCACGCCAATCGCGCACGTGAAGCCGATGCCGGCCGCCAGCGCTTGAATCTGCCACAGACTTCGGCTTGGTCTGGCGAACCAGTTCATCAAGAACAGCACGATGCCACCGGAAGCGAGTCCGCCGCCGAAGCCGGCGCGGTCATGTGCGATCAAGGGAACAAGTCGCGGATTAATCTCTTGCAGGCGTGCTACCGTCAGGCCCATGTAGTCCAAATCCTGCGGCACAAACACGCTCGTCATGCCGACAGTCTGAATCGTCAGCCCAGCGCCTACGATTCCCAAAGACATAGCGAGCAAACTCCAGCGTCCAAGCGCCGCGGCGGACGTCCATTGGCGTCGTGCAGTTGGCGCTCGAAGGTTCACGGCCAAGCTCGGCAATCGCCGCCCTGACTGGAACATTCCCAGCAAATACCAAGGCAGCAAAGCAAGCGTCGCAATTCCGTGCCAGGTGTCGAGATAGCCATAGCCCAAATAGCAAAGAAAGCTCGCAAACCCGACAACCCCGCTTGCCACCAACGTCCACCACGCCCAAGCGTGTCCGGCGCGGAGTGGGAATTCGGCGAGCCACAAATATAGCAAGCCAATGGCGATCAAGACGCCGCCGAATGACGCGCGATCGTGCTCCATAAAATGGACGATCCGGCATTCGTTGATCGCGCAGAGATCCTTCTCGGTCATGCCCAAAAACGCGACGTCATGCGGCAAGAACTGCCCCATCGAGGCGACAAACAGCGCGAAGCCGCCGGAGAGAATCAGACAACAGCCCACCAACGTCAGCACCGGCCGGCCGTCGGCGACGAGGGCTTGCCAGATGCCGCGGTGATCAACGTCGTGGCTCAAAGTCCGGTTCCTTCGTCGCAAGCGATTGCTCCGGACCCATCAACCGCTGGATTCGTGAAGCTTTCACCGACACGCAGGAAAATCTCGCGAGCGCAGGCAGACTGACGTGCGCCGCTGCGCGCCAAGCCCAGGGAAGGCTGCCGAATGTCGAACCATCATGCGACCACTATCGGAGCCTTCCCTGGGCTTAACGGGATCGACACATCGATCAAGGCGTACTTTGACTCGCGTGCCGCCGGGCCTGCTCACTCCCGCGACTGCGTATGCACGAACGTCCCCTTTTTGCTGGACGTGACCACGTCCAACAGTCCGTCGTCATTCGTGTCGACGACTTCGAACTGCGTGCCGACACCGGAGTCGTGGTCGATTTGGTGTGGGATCCACACCGGGCGGCCGTCCTTGCGCGTTAGCTCGAACCAGAACAGCACCGCCGGTTCGTCGACGCCGGGGTCGCCCTGGGCGTGGGCCCACCAGCGCTTGCCGGTGACGAAATCGGCCAGCCCGTCGCCGTTCATGTCGGCCAGGCACATCGAATGGGTCTGCGAAAAGCTGCGGTCGATCTCGTGCTGCTTCCAGCCGTCCGGCGTCTGCTCGCTCCACCAGATGCCAAAGGCGTGCGCGCTGGAACTGAGCACGTCGTTGTCGCCGTCGCCGTCGAAATCGTAGACGTGCATGTTGGAGACGCTCTCCGCGAATGGCGCGGGATGAAACGTCCACTTCGCCGGCTTATCGCTCTCAGCCGGATTTTCCCACCACCCTTGCGCGACGACCACGTCCTGCCGGCCGTCTTTATTGACGTCGCCGACGCCTAGTCCGTGCGAGTAACGCTCCGTGCCCGGCGCCTTGGGTTCCGAAATTGTTTGAATTAACCACGCTGAAGCGGAATCCGCCTGCGGAAGCGCCAGTGCCATCTGATCGCCGGTCGCGAACACGAGCCGCCGCAGACCGTCGCCGAAGACGTCGAGATACGTCGGGCTTTCGTTATTCGTGACCGGGACGCATTCCCGCTTCGTCCAAGCGCCGCCAGCTTCCTTGGGATTCTCGAACCACCAGGTTTGCTGTCCGGGAAAATCGACGACGATCAGATCGGCCCAACCGTCGTGGTTCAGGTCTTCCGAGAAATTGCAGAAGCTGGGGCTATAGCCCTTGGGGTCGAATTCCTGGGGCTGCTCCAGCACGTTGTGCATCTGCCAATCGGGGGCGGTGTAGTACACGCTGCCCGCGGCGACGTCGAGCTTCCCGTCCCGATTGAAATCCGCCACGGCGACGCCCTCGCTCCGGAACTTGGCGTCGAGCTGCGACTTCTTGAAGGAAACCTTGACCGGCTCAGCCGCGAATAGCGGCGCGGCGATGGCCGCAAGCACAACCAACATCAACGGCAGACGCATGGTGAATCACTCCAAGATTGTGGACGCAACTTCGAACCTGCCCGCGAAACACGCCAAACACACGAAAAAAGGAGAGGAGTTGGTCACGGAAGAGAAAATCTATCCACGGAACACACAGAAACAGATGTCGGACGAAGAGTTATCGAATCACATCCATTCCCTGTATTTTTTCATGTTCTTCCGCGTATTCCGTGGACCTCTCAGATTCTTTTCGCGTCCTTTCGCGTGTTTCGCGGGCAACAATCGACGCGGCCCCTATGATAGCGTCACCGGTTCGGTGGTGGCCAGGGAGCGGCGGAGTTGGCCGCAGGCGGCGTCGATTTGATCGCCTTTGCGGACGCGGACTTGGACCTCGACGCCAGCGCTTTGCAGGATCTCAACGAAGCGGTCGACGGCCCGACCACTCGGCGTCTGGTACGGTAATCCGGCGACCGGGTTGTAGGGAATCAGATTCACCATCGCGGTCCGTTGCCGCAATATGCCGACAAGTTGCTTGGCGTGCTCCGGTTGATCGTTCAAGTTGCCGAGCAAGACGTATTCGAACGTCAGCCGGCGGCCGTTGGCGGCGAAATACTCATCTGCGGCCGATACGACGTCGGCCAACCCGGCGCTCCGATTGACCGGAACGAGTTGACTTCGCAAGACGTCGTTTGGCGCGTGGAGCGAAACGGCGAGGTGATATGGATGTTTTTCGGTGGCCAGCCGTTTGAGCGCCGCCGGCAAACCAACTGTGGAAATCGTCACTCGGCGTCCGCTGATGCCGAGCCCTTCGGGGCTGGTCGCCCATTCGAGAGCCGGCAACAGATTGTCAAGATTCGCGAGCGGTTCGCCCATGCCCATCACGACGATGTGACTCAGCCGCTCGTCCTGAGGTAGCAACTGCTGTAGCCGCAAAAGCTGTTCGAGGATTTCACCGGTCGAGAGATTGCGGACCACTCCTTCCAGGCCGCTCGCACAGAAGACGCAGCCCATCGCGCAGCCGACCTGCGTGCTGACACAGCAGGTGCGGCGCTCCCCTTCGCGGATCAGCACGCACTCGATGCGGTTGCCATCGGCCAATTGCAACAGCAGCTTTTCGGTGTCGTCGTTGGCCTGGCGATGTGCGGCGATTTCGGTCGTCCAGAGCGAAAACTCGGTGGCGAGGGATTCCCGCAACGCCGCGGGCAAGTCGGTCATCGTGGCAAAATCGGAGACGCGCCCGGCAAACAGCCAGTGCCGCACTTGCCGCGCGCGGTAGGCCGGCAGCCCCACTTCGCGCAGGAACGCTGGCAGTCCCGTTCCGAGTTGATCAAGTAAGTGTTTCAAGGGTTTCCCGCAATAAACGCCGAGCCGGCACGAATCCTCCACAGGCGCCCGACCTGGCAGCCGTGTATTGTCGCACGCGCCGGGCGGTCCACCAAGTGCCGGAGCCCGGCGCTGCATCGCAAAAAGGCGACCGGTGGTAGATGGCGTGGCAGCAATCAAACGCTATGATTTCGAGGTATTCCCGGGGGCCAGGACCGGCCTCCTTGAATTTCGCAATCCGTTCCCGAGATAAGGACTTGCCGCGATGTCGATGGATTCACCGGCCTGGAATTCTGGCGCCGAACCGCCCCCAGCCAAAAAGAGCGGCTCGAAGGTATGGCTGATCCTGGGCGTGACGCTCGGCCTCTGTGTGGTGCTCTGCTGCGGCGGCATCGTCGGCGTATCGGTATATTTCAGTTCGCAAGTCGCCGGAATGATGAGTCACGATCCGGCGGAAGTGACCAAGGCGCAGGCCGAGGTCGCCGACATCGAGATTCCGGCCGACATTGCGCCGCAATTCAGGTTCGACCTGGGTATGTTTGGGCAGCAGGTCGCGTTGCTGGTCTATCACGGCGGCCCTGCCAGCGACAACCTGATCTGGATGGCGGCTGAAGGGAATGCGCTTCAGCAGCAGACCCAGGGCAACGTGGATAACACGCGATCGCAATTGGAATCAAATCTGACGCAGCAGGCTCAGATCGCCCAGTCCGGCCCCTTCAAATCGCTCAGCGATACCACGCAGCGCAACGTGGAGATCACCGTCAACGGAACGCCCGCGACCATCAGCGTGACGGAGGGGACGGACGGCGGAGGAAAGAAGTTCACCCAGGCCGAGGGCATGTTCACCGGCAAGAAGGGGCACACGTTTATCAAGTTGCAACTGGACGGCGAAAAATATCCGCCGGACCAAGTGGACGCGATTCTGAATTCGATCAAGTAATTCTTGACATGCTGATTGGTGACGAGCCGCGAGGAATCCTCGCGGCTCGTTTCGTTGGGCCACGTGTTTTCGGGAGATGGCTGTAGCTGAGTCCGCGGACTCGGCTACAGTGGAGGTTGCCAACCCGCGGCGATCATCCTTGGAGGCGAATCCCATGAGTGACGAGGGCAACCCGTATGCCTCGCCATTGTCCGCCGGCACGATGACGACGTCCACGAATTCTGCCGATTTCCGCGACGTGTTCCTCGGCTGGGAGCGGCTACGGGTTGTCTACAACTGCGTGCTCGTCTCGCTGACTTTGTTGTGCGGGTTCGGCAGTCTCTCGGTGCCTAAATTCTGGTCCACCGCGTTGTTTGGGGCCATTCTGACCAACGTCTGCTTCTGCGTGGGACCGGTATTGGAAGGTTACGCGACCTGGTTTTCCGGCCGGCGCGTACAATGGGTGAGGTGGGGCTTATTCCTGCTTGGGCAGTCGATCGCTGCCGTGTTAGCCTGCACCGTCGTCTTGAACGCCTTCCCGAACAACTTGACAGTTTTCGGCCTCTGATCTATGTCCACTGACTCCGCCAATCTGTTCACCGCCCACGAACGGACGTTCGAGACGAACCGCTTCGTCTATCCGGTCGTCAGCCGGCGGTCGCGCGGGGTGTCGATCGGCGTCAATTTGAACCCAGACAAGATCTGCAATTTCGATTGCATCTATTGTCAGGTGGATCGCGTCGAAAAAAGCGAAACGCGGTTCGTCGAGCTGCCCGGCTTGCTGCGCGAATTGGATGAAATGCTCGGGCTGGTAAAAAGCGGCGAGTTGTTCCAGACCTCGAAGTTTCGCGACACGCCTGAACATCTGCGACGTTTGAACGACATCGCCTTCTCCGGCGACGGGGAGCCGACGACGTATCGCAACTTCGACGAGATCATCGCCGCGTGCGCCGCATTGAAGCGCAAGCACGGCCTCGACAGTGTGAAGATGGTGCTGATCACTAACGCCAGCATGTTTCATCGCCCGGCGGTGCAACGAGGATTGGAACTGCTCGACGCCAACCAGGGCGAAATCTGGGCCAAGCTCGACGCCGGCACCGCGGAGTATTACCACCTCATCGACCGCACCACGATCCCGTTTCAGCAAGTGCTCGATAACATCGCCGCGGCGGCGCGGGTACGGCCGCTCGTGATTCAATCGCTGTTCATGCGCGTGAACGACGTCTCGCCGACCGAAGCCGAAATCGATACGTATTGCGATCGATTAAACGAGTTCAAGATTGCCGGCGGCGAAATCAAGTTGGTGCAGGTCTACACGATCGCGCGCCGCCCGACGGAGAGTTATGTGACGCCGCTGGCAAATGAAGAAGTCGATGCGATCGCCGGCAAAGTTCGCGAAATCACTGGCCTGAAGGCGGAGTGTTTTTACGGAGTGGCACAATAGCACCGACCCGTCAAATCCGTTGGCCGGCGCAGGGTCAGCCCCACCGGGGCGTCAGATAATAGCCAGCGGTGCAAACCGCTGGAATGCAGCAGTACACAGAATTCCAGAGCCCTGAAGGGGCGACACGAGATTGCTATTCGTACCGCCCCTTCAGGGCTCTGACTATTTTCGCGTTTGATTTCCAGGGGTTGCCACCCCTGGCTACTATCGGCCGCCCCTGTCGGGGCTACACATCTGGCGGCGCTCTCGGCGACAGGGGCCGAAGTCAAATCGGGCACGAGGAAGTGTTGTGCCTACGCCAAAATCTCGCGCACCACGCGGGCCTTTTCCGTGCCCGTTAGGCGTTCTTCCAGGCCGTTGTGGAAATAGGTCAATTCCTCGTGATTCATGCCGAGGATGTGCAACAGCGTCGCATGTAGATCGCGGACGTGGATCGGTTGCTCGACAGCGCGCAGGCCGACTTCGTCCGTCGCGCCATAGGCCATGCCGCCGCGGACTGCGCCGCCGGCGAGCACGATCGTGTACCCCCAAGGGTTATGATCGCGACCTTTCCCTTGTTCGCTCATCGGCATGCGGCCGAACTCGCCGCCCCAAATGACGAGCGTGTCGTCCCATAGCCCGCGGCGTTTCAGGTCGCGCAATAAGCCCGCGACGGGGCGATCGGTCGCGCGGCACAGGCGTCCGTGGTTTTCGACGACGTCCTCGTGCGCGTCCCAGCCGACCGTATCGCCGGCATAGAGTTGCACGAAGCGCACGCCGGACTCGAGCATCCGCCGCGCCATCAAGCAGCGCGTGCCGAACTCGCGCGTGTCCGGCGCATCGAGGCCGTAGAGCGACAGCGTTTCCGCTGTTTCGCCACTCAAATCCACCAACTCCGGCGCGGCGACTTGCATCCGGCTGGCGAGCTCGTAGGCCGCGATCCGCGCTGAGAGTTCATCATCGCCGCCGCGCGCCGCCAGGTGGCGCTCGTTTTGGTCGCGCAGAAACGCGAGGATCTGCGCTTGGTCGTCGCCGCTCACGCCCGGTTGCGGCGCGAGATGCAGGATCGGTTTCGCGCCGGCCCGCATCGTGACGCCTTGGTACGTCGCCGGTAGATAACCGCTGCCCCAAGCCGGCGGGCCGCCTTTGGCGCCGCCGCCAGGATCGGGCATGACGATGTACGCCGGCATGTCGGCGTTTTCGGTCCCGAGACCGTACGACACCCAACTGCCGAAGCTCGGCTTGCCCATCAAGATCGAGCCGGTGTTGATCTGATACACCGACTGTGGATGATTCACGCTGTCGCCGTGGCAACTGCGCAGCACGCACAAGTCATCAGCGCAGGCCGCCATCTCCGGCAGGAAATCGCTGACTGGCAAGCCCGACTCGCCGCGCGGGCGGAACGTACTGACGGGGCCGAGCAGCGGATTGTCCGCAACTTTCCGCCGCGTCATCACTTCGCCGAAGCTGGCCGGCAACGTTTGCCCGGCGAGTCGCGTCAGTTCCGGCTTGGGATCAAACAAGTCGACATGACTCGGCCCGCCATGCATGAAGAGATGGATCACCCGCTTCGCGCGCGGCGCGAAGTGCGGCGAAATTGCGCCAGTCGAGGAACCGCCGGTCGTCGCACCACGGCTCAAGCGACCGTCGGCCTGCAGCAACCAGGTCGCCGCCAGCCAGCCGAAACCGCCGCCAGCCTGACGCAAAAATGCGCGTCGATCCACGGTCGTAATCTCGTTGCGATCCGCCATCGTCGCCCTCGCACGATGCCGCCACCTTGCGGCGCTTCGAGCACTCGGCGCCGCCTACGCGTCATCCTACCGTGGGCCCTAACGCTGTGCCATCCGCCAGGGAAGTAGTCCTCGCATGCGCACTGGCTGTGGGAGGCGTCTCCGACGCCGATTGTTGGGCGCGTTACCGAGAATATCCTTTGAATTCGTAGCGAAGTCCGCTCCATCGGCGTCGGAGACGCCTCCCACAGTCAAAGGTCGGCCGCCGCCCGCTCAGTTCTTCGCCCGCGTGATTTCGATGTCGCGGGCTCCGAGTGCAAAGGCCTCGCGGCCGTCGATGTAGGCACGCAAGTGGCAATCGCCGAACGCGGTGTCGGGAACGGGGAGCGTGACCGCAAAGTCGCCAGCTGGCACGTCCAGTTCGCGCATGATGAGGCGAGGGTCGTTCGCCCGCTGGTATGTGGACTGGTAGACGTCGGCCGCTTCCGGCGAGGCGTCAAACTGCGGCCGGTTCGGCGAACGGAACGTAAGCCGGTCGCGCCGCACGATCAGTTCGACCGTGCATCGGCCGCCGAACGGCGCGTTGCCTTGTACTGAAATCCGCTGTCCCGCCGCGATCCGGTCCGGAGCGCTGAGCGGCATCGCCATCGGGTGCGCAATCCGCAACAACGGGTCGCCCAATAGGTTGAACACCTGCGCCGTTTCGGCGCGTTCATCTGACGCCGATGTTCCGGCCGGATTGAGCTTCTCCGCCAGCGCGTCCAGCATCTTCGCCTCGGGCTGGTCGCGCGGCTCGGTCAGCATCTTGCGCTTGGCCGTGAGGAACAATTCGCCCAGTGTGGCGGAGCGATCCTGAAAACACGCTTGCAACAGATTGGTACCCAATACGCACATGCCGTACGGCATGGCCACGCGGGAACTGGCGGCCACGGCGATTGGCCCCGCCGGAGCGCGCAGCATTTCCTCAGCGAGGCAATCGTCTTGCGCATCGAAAGCGCCGGCGTAGCAGGACAGGAACAGCGCGATCGGCGCTCCGTGCTGACAACGCAACGCCGGCATGTCGTTGGAATGCAGAATCTCATACGCGCGGTTGGGCGGAGTGTACATGCGGTCCAGTCGCCGCGATTGTCCGTGGCCGACGTAAACCCAGAACAGGCACCCCTCGTTCAACCGTTCCAGCACCGTCGCATTGATGCGGTCGGGGCTGGGGCAGTAGGGGCTCTGCCAACTGGCGTGGGTCATCGTCGTGGCATAACCGGCCGGGATGCCGGACGTGATTAAACGCTTCGCGCTCAGTTCGAGGACCGTATCGGCCACCGCGCCGAAACCGCCGACGCCCGCCACGAAGTTCACGCGCCGCCGCCAGCCGGCTTCGTTCGAGCATCGCTCGTAGGCGATGATTTTCTGGATGATCGTCGCCAGCTCGCGCGGATTCTGGACGGAAAGGCGGCCGACCGCGAGGTCGGGAATCGAATCGCCGTCACGGTCCGCATAGCCGGCGTCGGTGGCGATTTCCCGTTCTGGGCCCCAGTGAATGTTGACTTTGGCCGCCGTCGAAAACGTCGGCACGGCCAGGCGCGTCGACCGGCCGCCGGCGACATCGCCGACCAGGACGACGAAGCGAATCGGTTCGAGTTGGGCCACCGCCAGCACGCGATTGTGCGTATCAGCCGCGGTGGCTTCCGGCTGGACGAAGCGGATGCCGTGCCCCTGACCCTCGCGGTATTCGACCCATTGTTCCATCGCCGGGCGCAGCTCGTCGGAGCAAACCACGACAGTATCGACCGCCGAGAGCGCCCCGCCGGCCGTCAGAATCAGCGCGAGCAGTGTTGTTGGCATCAGGGTTCCCGTTCAGCTCCGCGTGCGCGTGGCGATGAGCGCCACGATGTGCATCTTATCGTGTTTCTCGGCGGTAGACAAAAAACCGCTCAGCCCCGCAGCCCGGCGATCAATTCCACTTCGCCGACGGGGAACCCGAGTTGCCGGGCGACGGCCGCCGCCGATTCGCCCTGATCCAGCAACTTGTACACCGCCTGATAGCGCGCCGTGGTCCGTCGCGAATCCGCGGTCACGGCGGCGTTGGCCATAGTGGAAAAATCGCGCGAGCGCGCCAGCCCTTCGGCCTGATGGTGCGCCGACGTCGGCTGTGGACGTTCCACCGCGCGCGACTTCGGCGCCGGTCGCGGCGGATCATTCTGGTTCAAGAGCGCATTGAGTTCTACGATCTTCCGATCGGCCGCTCGGAGGAGCTCCTCCAACGTGCGAACGCGATTTTCCAGTCGTTGGAGAATTTCCGCGGACTTTGTCTCCAGCGCGCTCGCGGCGGGACTCGAGGCACGAGTTTCCACCTCCGGCTCCGACGGCGGCTTCAATTGCGCGAGCATCGCCGCGCGGTCGATCACCGGGCGATACGGCGTCTCTTGGCGCGAAGCGCGCAACCGGGCCATGCGCATCATGGCCATGACCGCCAGGATCAAACCCGCCAAGAACAGCAGGTCCGTCGTCGAAATCCATTCCGACCACTCAAATGACGGCATCCGTTCGCCTTCCGTGGCTATGTACCGACGTGTCGCGATTTACACTCAACAATCGCTACAACAAGCTCTCCAACAGCAAGCGAATCTTGCGCATCTCCGCGAAGTGATCGACGTCTGCGTTGGCCGTGTCGAACATTTGCACGCACAAGGCGCGGTCGTATTTGAACTTCGCCAACTGCGTCGCGAGCTTGCCGTATTCGACTTCGCCTTGACCCACGCGCACTTGCAGGGCCTTCTTGTTGGTATCGCGCAGCTGCAAGTGGTAGACGTATTTGAGCAGGTTGTCGTAGTTCGCGCCGGCCTTCGGACCAAAGAGGTAGTGGCTCGGATCGAGCGTGATGCCGAGCCCTTTCACGTTGTCGCAGAGCACTTGGGCCGTCGTCGGATCTTCGGTCAGGCAGCCGGACTGCGTCTTCATGCCGACGAGCACTTGTTCCTCGTGCGCGATCTTGACCAGCTCGCGGAGACGTTCGATCTCCGCGTTGAAAGGCGTGCCCAATTCGGCCGAGGGCACGGTGATGCAGACCACTTTCGTGGCCCTCGCGAGCTTGCAACACGCCGCGAACGCCTGGTAATAGCGCGGATCCTCCGGCGACATGTCGACGTAGTAGGCGCAAGGAGTCAGCCGATGCGTCTTCCGGCAGGCGTGCAAAACGCCCTCGGGATCGGCCAGCACTTCGCTGGGCTTGAGTTGTCGGCCGTCCTCGCGGAGCGCGATTTCGACCGACGTGTATTCCAGGTCGACCAGGCGCTCGAGCGCCTCGCCAAGCGGTAGTTGCGAAAAACAATCCGTCGATGCTGCCACAAACACGGGAGATGCTCCTTCGTGCCGTCCCCAAGCTGCCAATTCGTCGCGCGATCGCGCAGCGCGATCGCCAGGACCCTTGCGCAGTCCGTCGCGCGACACGGTCAATAGGTTACTTCGCTTCCCCTCGGTCTGGCAACACCGGTGTCGGGCGGACCCATCTGAGCGACGCGCCGATTGCTATCATGATGGCGGTCGCGATCACGCACACTTGCACGTCAAGACGCCCTCCATGCCTGCTCCCATTCGACGAATTGCCGTAAATACCGGCGGCGGCGACGCCCCGGGCTTGAACGCCGTGATCCGCGCCGTGGTGCTTTCCGCCATTGGCAGGGGTTGGGAAGTACTGGGAATTCGCAAAGGCTACGAAGGCCTGATCGACCCCACGCAAACCATCCAACTCACCCGGGATCGAGTCCGCGGGATCACGCACCTCGGCGGAACCATCCTGGGGACGACGAACAAGGGCAACCCCTTCCAAAAGATCGTCCAGGAAGCCGACGGCACGACACGCACCATCGATGTCGCGCCGATCGTGATGGAGAACTTCCGCAAGCTGCAGCTCGACGCCCTGGTGGCCATCGGCGGCGACGGCTCGCTGGCGATTGCCAATCACTTCAGCGCGCTAGGTATGCCCGTGATCGGCGTGCCGAAAACGATCGACAACGATCTTTCCGCGACGGAAGTCACGTTTGGCTTCGATACGGCAGTCACCGTGGCCACCGGCGCACTGGATCGGCTGCACTCCACGGCCGAAGCGCACGAGCGCGTAATGGTCATCGAAGTCATGGGACGCACCGCTGGCTGGATTGCCTTGGCCTCCGGCGTGGCCGGCAGCGCCGACGTGATCCTGATTCCGGAGATTCCGTATTCGATCGACGCGGTGTGCCGAAAAGTCCGCGAACGCGAGTCGCTGGGTCGCCCCTATTCCCTCGTCGTCGTCTCCGAAGGCGCCAAGCCGATCGGCGGTGAAATGACGATTCAAGCGCCGACTCAGGTTGGCTGCGAGCCGCGATTGGGCGGCATCGGCGAACGGGTAACGGCGGAGATTCAGGCCCGCACCGGACGCGAATCGCGTTGTGTCGTGTTGGGCCATTTGCAGCGCGGCGGCACGCCGACCACGCTGGATCGATTGCTCGCATTGCGTTTCGGTGCGGCGGCCGTGCGTTATCTCGCCGAAGGCCAACGCGGCGTGATGGTCGCCTACGATCCGCCCGGCGTGAAAACAGTGCCGCTCGCCGACGCCATTAAACGCAAGCACGTCCCACCGGATTGCGAAATCGTGCGCACGGCGCGCGACCTCGGCATCTGCATGGGAGATGCGTAGTCACGACGCCAGCAATAAAATACTGGCCCGTAGCGCCAGCGAGGGAGAGTTGGCGTCGGTGATGACCTCACCAAATACGCCAATCAAACCTCACAACTAAGTGCTTATCCCGCCACGTCATTTGTCATTCGAGCTGCGTCATTCTTTCGACGTTCGGATTTCGGAATTCGTCATTCTCTAGATGCGCTCAAAGTATCGCTTGCGTTCCCAGTCCGTTACCGCTTTGTCGTACGCCGCTTGTTCCGTGCGGAAGAAGTGCGTGTAGTGTTCGACGACCTTGTCGCCGAAGACTTGTTTCGTGAAGTCGCTCGCGGCGAATAACTCCGTGGCGTCGCGCAAGGTGCCGGGAATGCGTTCCAGTTGCGTGGCGTTGTAGGCGTCTCCCTCGAACAATGGCGGCGGCTCGATTTGATTCGCGATGCCGTCCAGGCCGGACGCCATCGACGCCGCCAGCGCCAGATACGGGTTGCAGTCCGCGCCGGCGATGCGGCATTCGATTCGCAAACTTGGGCCATGTCCCACGACGCGAAAGCTCGCCGTGCGATTGTCGTGGCACCAGGCCAACCGCGTGGGCGCCCAGGAGCCGGATTGGAAACGCTTGTAACTGTTCACAGTCGGCGCGTAGCAGACCATCATCTCCGGCAGGTGCTTCATCCAACCGCCGAGAAACCAGGTGAACTCCTGCGAGCAGGAAATCGGTCCGAGCTTGCCAGTGCCAGGAAAGGCGTTCTTCGCGTTGCGCCACAGACTCATATGAATATGGCAACTGGAGCCGGCCTGTTCGGCGTCGAGCTTGGCCATGAAGGTCACGCTGCCGCCTTGCTGTTCGGCCACTTCTTTCAAGCACTGCTTGAAGATCACATGGCGGTCCGCCATCGAGAGCACGTCGGCGTAGCGTAGATTCAACTCATGTTGCCCGAGCCCCCATTCCCCCTTAGAACACTCGACCGGAATTCCGGAGCGATGCAAATGCCGGCGAAAGGCGCCGTTGAAGCGTTCCTCGCGCGTGCCTTGCAGCATGTGATAGTCTTCCAAGTACCAACCGGCCGGCTGCAGGCCGTGGAACGCCTTGGCATGAGCGTCGCGATAGCTGGTCTCGAACAGATAGTATTCCAATTCCGTACCCGCCATGGCGACGAATTCGCTCTTGGCCGCGGCTTCGATCTGCCGCTGAAGAATTGATCTGGGCGCGACGTCCACCAACTCGCCATCGACGTCGCGCACGACGTCACAGATCACCATGGCGGATTTCTCCAGCCAGGTGGCGACGCGCAACGTGGAGAGGTCCGGCCGAATCGCGAAATCGCCGTACCCGCGCTCCCAATTAGCGAACGCATACCCGGCGACCGGCTGCATCTCCATATCGACGGTCAGCAAGTAGTCGCAGGCGTGCGTCCCGTGCGCAAGGGAATCGAGAAAAAATCGCGCGTCGAAGCGCTTGCCCATGAACCGGCCATACAGGTCGGTGAAAACCACGAGCACGGTATCCAACTCATCGGCCTCGACGCCATACTTCAATTCGTCAATGGTCAGCATGCCGGTCAGCGGAATCGACGTCATAGAGCAAGCAACTTCCTGCGTGTGGCCCAAGCGGAAACAAGGAACTGTCCCACATATAAGCGCGACCTGCGCAATCCGCAAGCCAAGGGTGCGCAGCGAAACCGGAAAAGTGCGAGGCGTTTGAAGTTTGAAGTGTTCAGTTTTCAGTGTTCCATATCCAGCCGCATTGCGTCGTGCAGCGGATTTACTGAACACTGAAAACGTCAAACTCACCCGCGACCTTCACCAGCAATCCACGCCGCCGTCTCGCGATATTGCCGATAGACTTGCTCGTACGCCTTGCTCGCCGCACGTTGCGGAGCGACGATTTTTGCTCGCCGCTCCGCGACATCCTCGCGCGGCTCGGCCATCGCTTTCACGGCCGCCGCCGCGGAACTGAAACCGGTGGCTTGCTTGCCGGCCGCCATCGCGCCGAGAATCGCCGCGCCGAGGGCCGGGCCGTGTTTGGCCGGATGCACCGTGATTGGCTTACCGAGGATGTCGGCGTAAATCTGCACCAACAACGGATTGTGGTGCGGCAGCCCGCCCGTAGCGACTAGTTTTTTTACTGGCACGCTGGCGTCGGCGAACAACTCGACGATCCAGCGCAGCCCACAGGCCGTCGCTTCGATCAGCGCGCGATAGAGGTGTGCTGGCTCGTGCCCCAGCGCCAGGCCGAGGAAGCCGCCCTTCAATCGCCCGTCCATCAATGGCGTCCGGCAGCCGTTCAGCCAGTCGATTGCCAGCACGCCGTCCGCCCCAGGCGCGATCGCGGCCGCCGCGGCGTCTAGTTGCCGAAAATCCTTCGCGCCGACCGTGCGGCGCAACCAGTCAAAGGCGTCCCCCACCGCGGCTTGGCCGGTCTCGTAGCCGAACATGCCGGGCAGAATCCCACCCTCGACCACCCCCGCCACGCC
>JAWXBP010000276.1 GCA_034440135.1 Planctomycetia bacterium | reverse complement strand
GTCGCCACTCGGCCACCGCCGGGCTGAATCCGATTCTCGAAGCGGAACCCGGCGAGGGAAAAAACAACTCCGATGTGGACCTCTTCGAGCATGAAGGACGCACGTATCTGGTCTATGCGACCGGCGATCAGGCGACGTGGGGCGCCGCCCGGATGGCGATGTACGACGGACCGCTGCAGGCGTTCTTCGAGGGCTGGTTTCCCGTAGGAGCCAAGCAGATAGAGGTGACTGCTGCGCCTTGACGAAGTCAGGAGGCGACTCAAGCGGTGCGGCCGACGATTCACCGAAGTCGTCGCGCGTCGATGTGTGTTCCAGTTCGAAGTCAACACAATACAGACCACGTACATGACGCTCGCCAAATCGCTCGTTCTCGTGTGTCTTCTGCTGGCCGGGGTAGAAAACGGGGTAGAAAACGCAGGGTAGAAAACGGGTCAGAACTATTTACCAGCGCAGAAATTAGTTCTGCCGCCTCTTGTCCCGCACTTGCCTTTAAACTGCCCAGATAGTCGCCCCCCAGGCAGTCCCGTCTGTCAATCGCTCTTTTTGGCCACTCGCGCGACGGAGTGGAAGATTGATCCCGCTGCCACGAAAACGGGGGGCTTACGCCGCCCCGCTCGCCATTTGTTGGGTCTGAGCAATGTAGGTCACGCACTCCGTGCGTGACAGAATCACGCCGACGCGTCGCTTCGGGACCGCGTTCTCGAAACACGCCGAAGCGCCTTGTCACGCACAGGAGTGCGTGACCTACCGCTTGCCGCCGTCCGCTTTAGCGAAGCGGCCCGCGCGCATGGAGTGAGTCGCGACGCGAGCGTGCTCCCAAGGTTCGGGTTGCCCTTGCTGCTTTAGTTGCCGGCCGTGCCAGGCCCAGCGCTGACGAGCAAGGTTTCACCACGAAGTAGTCGTCACCACAAAGGACACGAAGGACACAAAGATACAAGGTAGGTTGAAGCTGCCGTTGATCGGTTCGAGGACCGACGGTTCTTCTTCGTGAACTTTGTGCTCTTTGTGGTTCTCGCATTTGTGGTCCGCCTTTTGGTGGTGCTCACGGTCGCGGAAGAGGTCGTGAGGCGTGTGGTCCGATCCGAGGAACCTTTGATAAATACTCCTTCTCCGTTGGGATAGTGATCCTGAATATCACGTCCCAACGGCGAACCCGGCCGCGCTTTTCAAAAGCCTGCGGCCCAGTCGGCGCGGACTCCCCGCGCGCTCGAATGCGAGCGATGGCATGAAATTCTTCGCGTTTACGTCGCCACGAGAATCGCGCCGCAACAGGGCAAGCCCTTCGGCGATCATCGCTTGCGCGCTCCAAGCACGATGCGTCGCTCGCTCTAACTCCGGCAGAAATCGTCTCGCGCGCGACAAACGCGTTTTTTTTCTGCGCACGCGCGAAAAAACGCGCATGAATGCACGGAAACGAGGTCAAACCGTGTTCGGCATTGCACTTACCACGCGCGCAAAACTGCGCACATTTGCGCAAAAGTGCGCGCTTTTGCGCAAAAGCAATTCGCCAGCGGCGAGAGCCCGTGGATCCGCTCGCCACGTCCTTCGTTCCGCAGGGGCGTGCCACGCTCGCGTTTGACGCCCCGCCTGGCACGGGTATCCTGAAGGCACTCGCCTCGCCGCCGCTTTTCCTCGCCGTTCGGAGCAACTCGCCGCGTGATTCTCGAAGGCCTCATCACGACGACCAATCCCGATACGACCGCGAACGTTTCGCCCATGGGTCCGATCGTCGATGCCGATTTTCGCCTGCTCGAGCTGCGGCCGTATCAGACTTCGCGGACATTCGAGAATCTGCTGCGCACGCGGCAGGGCGTGTTTCATGTCAGCGACGACGTCGAGCTCTTGGCCCGCACCGCCGTCGATCGACTCGAAGTCATGCCGCCGCTCTTGCCGGCTGAGGATGTCGAAGGCTGGATCCTGGCCGACTGCTGCCGCTGGTATGCCTTCCGCGTGCGATCGATCGATCAGAGCAAGCCGCGCGCGTCGATCCTGGCCGAGGTCGTCGGCGCGGGACGCCGGCGCGAGTTTTTTGGCTTCAACCGCGGCAAACATGCCGTTGTCGAGGCGGCCATCCTGGCGACGCGCGTCGACTTCCTGCCGCCCGATGAAATCTTGGACGAGTTTGCCCGACTAGCGATTCCAGTCGAAAAGACCGGCGGTCCGTCGGAACGACGGGCGTTCGAGTTTCTCGCCGACCATGTGCGCACGGCCTTGGCCGCGCGAACTCATTGAACCCACTCCGCTACCCCGAAGTTCAGCCCCAACGCACAGCCACCCCATTCGTAGCGACCATGTCCGGCAGAATCGTGTACGCCGCCGCGCCCAGCCGGCTCCATTTCGGACTGTTCTCGTTTGGACAGGTCGAGGGACCGAAGTTTGGCGGCGTCGGCTTGATGATCGACAATCCACAGCTCAGATTGACGATCGCACCGGCCGACCTGTGGGAAGTGCATGTTGCAGGGGAGTCGAATGGACCTGTCGCGGCGCGGATTCAACGGTGCGCGGACCGGCTCGTGCGGGCCGGCTGGCTGCGCGAGTTGCCGCGTTGCCGCGTGGAATTAGAGTCCCTTCCACGACAACACGCCGGATTGGGCAGCGGCACGCAATTGGCGCTGTCGGTCGCAACAGGGCTCAACGCGTTTGTCGGGGGGCCGC
>JAWXBP010000275.1 GCA_034440135.1 Planctomycetia bacterium | reverse complement strand
CGTGACTATCGACCCTGGGCAATACTCGCTCCCGACGCCGAACAGCAATGTCACGTTGACGGGACCGAACAGCAATGCGATCGTCGGCATTCAGAATGGCGTCGACAGCGGGTTGATCACGACCGATCGCGCGGGGAACTACTCGCTCAGCGTCACGCCGCCAACGATTGGCTACGCCGGCACGTATCGTTTCCGGTTGCTGGATTTGGCGACCAACTCGACGCCGATCGCCGTCGGTCAAACCGTCGCCGGCAGCCTGCCGAACGGACAGGATACGCAGGTCTATCGTTTCGCCGGCGCGTCCGGTCAGCAGGTGTTCATCGATGGGCAGAATCCCGGCTTCGCGCCGAATTCGTTCTATCGCGTGGTTTCTCCGACGGGCGTGGTGCTGGCGCAAACCAATTTGGAGAACAACTCCGAGTATCTGACGCTGGCCGAAACCGGCGACTTTTACGTGTTGGTTTCGACCGCGGCAGGCACGCCGGTGAACTTTCAGTTCCGCGTCCTCGATGTTGCCGACGCAACGCCCATCGCGTTGAACACGGTGATCGAGGACACGATGCCGGTCGGCGCGCGGCGGACTGACTTGTACTCGTTCACAGGGGTTGCCGGTCAGCAATTGGCGTTCGACGGTCAATCAATCGGCCGCGGCACGGACGTCATCGTCTACACGCCCGCTGGCGCACAGTTAACGACTTTTGTCGCCGCTGATGATCGCTTCCCCGTCACGCTTCCCGTCTCCGGCACGTATACCATCACCGTCGACGGTCGCAGCCCCGGCGAGGACTACAGCTTCCAAGTGCTGGACGTGGCGGACGCTACGCAGGTGGCATTCGAGACCACGGTGGCGGCGGCCACGACGCATGCCAAGGAATTGGCGGTGTTTGCGATTGACGGCGTCGCGGGGCAGGAGTTGCAATTTGACGCGCTCAGCGCCGTGGGAATCGATCTGCAAGTTTACGGGCCGTCCGGCGCGATTCAGTTTTTTGGCCGCACCAACACCGATAGCGACGTCTGGGCGTTGCCGGCCACGGGGACGTATCAGATCATTGTCCTCAATTCGATCACGACGCCGACGGCGTTTCCGTTCCGGTTGCTCGATTTGGCCAACGCCGACGACTACGCGCTCGATTCCACGGTGACGGGAAATCTCGACGCGTTCCGGTCGCAGGCGTATCGCTTCGATTTGAGCGTCGGACTGCCATTGTTCTACGACGGACTCGACGGCGACTTCGACAACGTGCGGACGCGCGTGATCGGGCGCAACGGCCCATTGATCGGCCCGTTCCTCAATGCCGACTCCGACAGCGCCATTGCCCGATCAACGTCGGACGGCACGGGCTACATGTTCGTGAGCAACGACCAAGACGCGCCGGCGGATTTTGCGCTGCGGTTGCAGGATTTGTCGAATGCGCCTGTGCTCGCATTGGATGCGAACGTCGCAGTGAACTTGCCGACCGGGCGCGAGGCGGTCGTGTATCGTGTTGACGCCAACGTCGGCGATCGGCTGATCTACGACGGTCGCGTCGGCAGCGGCAGCACGCCGGTGCGGTTGGTGGGTCCGAGCGGCGCGGCGATTTTTCAGGCCAACTCGAACGCGGACAGCCCTGCGACGACGATTGTCGAAGCAGGCGAGCACTACTTGTTCGTGTTCGGCGGCGTCAACGGTGCGACGAACGTCGAGTTCCGCATGCACGACGTAGCGAATGCGCCCGCGCTGCCACTCAGTGTCGATACGCAAGTCACACTGAACCCCGGCGCGGCGCTCGCGGCGTATCGCTTGAACGCGACGGCCGGTCAGCGGATCACGCTCGACAATCTTGCCGTGTCGGCTAATGGCGCCGGCGGGTGGCTATTGATCGCGCCGAACAACTCCACGGTGACTTTGCGGAACTTCGAAGTCGACTTCGCCGCCGATTTGACGCAGACGGGCGAATACCTGTTGTTGTTCCAAGGAAATGGGTCGCAACCGACGGCACAAGCGACGTTCCGTGCGACTGTGACTACGCCCGCGCCGGTGGCGTCGAGCGGGTTCGGCACGACGCAGACGTTGACGATCGCCGCCGGGCAGACGGCGACCTATCCGTTCTCCGCTTCGGCGGGGAAGGTGATCTTCCTGGATAGTTTGAATCCGACCAATCAAGGCCTGCGCGTCGACTTGCGCGATCCTTCCGGCGTGAATTTGATCAACGCGAGCGACTTCACCGATCAAGGGCCGTTCAGTTTGCCGTCGGCGGGCACGTACAGCGTTGTGCTGTCTGGCGTGAACGCTTCTCAGTCGGGCAACTACACGTTCCGGGTGTTGGATCTGAGCGCGGCACCGGCGCTGACATTCGGCGCGCTGACCGAAGGGACGTTGCCGCCGCTGGCGGCCGCGGTCTACCAGTTCCCGGCGGCCGTGGGCGACAGCTACTACTACAACGGCGTCGATACGGACTTCGACAACATGCTGGCGTCGGTCGTGTTGCCGAGCGGCGTCCGGGCCACCCAACTGAACGCCGATTCGGACGCGCGGATCACGCCGATCAACGAAACGGGAACTGCCTACGTCATCATTCAGAACAATTTGAACGCCACGCCGGACTTTCGCTTCCGGTTGACGAACCTCGGCGCCGCGCCGACGATTGCGATCGATGATCTGGTCAACGGCTCGTTTCCTGTGGGCACGGAGGCATTGCAATTCCAGTTCGACGCCGCCGCTGGGCAAACGCTGGTGTACGACGGCTTGGATAACGACAACGACAATGTGTCGGCGCAATTGCTCGGTCCCGGCGACGCGCAGCAGTTCTTCATCAACTCGGATCAACAATTCGGCCCGTTCGTGTTGTCGCAGTCGGGCACGTACACACTGCTGTTGCAGGCGAACACGACGGCCGGGGCGAATTTCAGCTTCCGGATGTTGGATGCCGGCACCCCGCCGGAAATTCAGATCGGCGATGTCGTCGCCGGCAACGTCGGCGCTTCGGGGCGCGAGGTGCTGTTATACTCTTTCGACGCCACGGCCGGGCAGCAACTGTTTTATGATGCGCTCGACGGCGATTTCGACAGCGTGTTCGCGTCGATCTTCGATCCATTCAACAACCAGATTCGAACCTCGAACGCGGATTCCGATTCCGGCGTGCTGCCTTTGACGGTCGACGGCACGTACACCATCGTCATCTATGGAAACTCCGCCAACGCCGATTTCAGTTTCCGATTGCAAGACCTGGCCGACGTGACGCCGCTGACACTGGGCGATCTGGTGACAGGGCAAACCGTCGTGGGGCGCGACACGGTGAGCTTCACGTTCGACGCCGTCGAGGGGCAGAAGTACTATTTCAACGGACTGGATAACGACAACGACCCCACGCAGGTCTTCATCCAAAACGAGAAGTTCCAGAACGTCTTGCAGCGGAACAGCTCAGGCGAAGACGGGATCTTCACGGCCAATTCCACGGGACGCTACTACGTCTTCCTGGTCGGCCGCACCGATGCGCCGGAGGATTACCGTTTCAGATTCCTCAACGTCAGCGCCGCGCCGACGATTGACTACAGTGACGAAGTTGCGGGGACGCTCCCGCTCGGCACGGACCATGTCGCCTATCGTTTCGACGGAACGGTCGCACAACGGATTTACTTGGACGGCCTCGACAGCGATTCTGACCAGATCAACGCGCGGATTCTCAGTCCCTCCGGCGTGACCTATCTCTTCACCAATTCAGACAACAACTCCGGCGTGTTCTCGCTGGGCGAGACCGGCACGCACTACCTGATTGTCGAAGGCACTGCGGCGCCCGGCACGGACTATCGCTTCCGACTGCTGGACGTCGACGCGGCGCCGGTGCTCACCTACGGCGTCGACATCGCGGCGACGCTCGACACGGGACGCGAAGTGCAATTGTTCCGCGTGCCGGGCATCCCCGGCAACTCCGTGCTGTTTGACAGCTTATCGACGACGTTTGCCCAGATTGGGTGGTCCTTGACCGACCCGGCGAACCGCAACGTGGCTCAGGGCGCTCAGATCGTGGATTTTACGTCGACTTTGCTCTACGGCGGCGATTACGTGCTGATTGTCTCGGGGCTCGACTTCGCGCCGGTGAATTACTCCTTCCGCGCGACGCAGACGACGCTGCCGACCGCGCCGTTGACCGGTTTTGGCGTCGATCAAATCGCGGAGTTGGCAATCGGTGAGACGGCGACGTTCAATTTCTCCGCGCCGATCGGACGCCTGGCGTATCTCGACGTGCTGCAAAGCACCTTTGCCGTGCCCACGCACACGATCACGCTGGACGCGGGTCAGACGTATTTGCTGCGCGACGCGCTCGGCAATAACGATCTCACCGGCACGAGGATCACCTCGGACAAGCCGGTCGCGGCATACGGTTCGCATCTCTGCTCGTTCGTGCCGGACTTCACCGGCTTCTGCGATCACCTGGTCGAACAGTTGCCGCCGACCGATAGTTGGGGCCGGGAATTCGTCACGGTCCCGCTGGCCACGCGGCTCAACGGCGATACGTTTCGCTTTCTGGCGAATGACGACGACACGCAGGTCCGCGTCAATGGAACACTCGTGGCCACGCTCTTGAGCGGACAATACCACGAGATGAACTTGAAAGTCGCCAGCGAGATTTCGGCGAATCACCCGATCCTGGTCGCGCAATACTCGAACGGCACGACGTTCGACAACGTGACCAGCGATCCGTTCATGGTCTACATTCCGCCCTTCGAGCAATACCTCAGCAACTACACGGTGACCACGCCGGAGACAGGCTTTGCGATCAATTACGTCAACATCGCGGCGAACACCGCCGATGTCGGCCTGATCGAAATGGATGGCGCGCCGATCGCGGCGAATCTGTTCTCGGCGATCGGCACGAGCGGTTTTTCGGGCGCGAAAGTGCCCGTGGAACTGGGCGCGCATACGTTCGCGGGGCCGTCGCCGTTTGGACTCACGGTGTACGGCTATTCCGGGTTTGATTCCTACGGCTACACTGGCGGTCAGTCGCTCTCGCGCGTGGCCGCGGCGGCTTCGCTGGATCTCGTCGTCGGGCAGCCGAACGTGCCGATCGGCGTCGAGGCGGTCGTCCGCGCCACGGTGCTCGACGACGGCGGGGCGCCGCTGCCCGGCGTACGCGTCGATTTTGCCGTCGCGGGGGCGAATCCGCAGACGGCGTTCGCCTTTACGGATGAGAACGGCGTGGCGACGCTGCGCTACATCGGGGCGATCGGCGGACTCGATACGATCGACGCCGCGGTGAGCAATCTGGTCGATAGCGCGACGATCAACTGGACCGCGCCGACCGGTCCGCCACGGATTTCCATCCTCACTCCGGACGATGACGCAGACATTGCCGCCGGAACCACGGTGGCCGTGACGGGTTTCGCGGACGCGGACCTGCCCTTCGCTACCGTGGTGCTGGTCACAGTCAACGGCCAGCCTGTGGAGGCGATCGACGCGGCCGGGAATTTCTTCGTCCGCGTGGCGGTCCTGCCGGGCGAGAACTTCTACGAATTCGAAGTGACCGATTCGCTCGATCAAACGTCGCGGACCACGCTGAAGTTGAACGGCGCGCAACGCACGAGCGGTGATCCGGATTTCGATCTCTTGAGCAACGTCTCGGCCAGTTTCTCGCCGCAGTACGCGCGGACGTCGTTGCAGGATGACGAAGACACGCTGTTCGCCGACATCGCGATT
The DNA here is from genome assembly GCA_034440135.1 of Planctomycetia bacterium. NCBI lineage: Bacteria > Pseudomonadati > Planctomycetota > Planctomycetia > Planctomycetia bacterium. The sequence goes on along the minus strand of JAWXBP010000275.1, from coordinate 7,983 downwards.
CGCAACGACGGGCAGTATCCGGCCGATGCGCCGCTGTTCGTGGCGATTCGGAACCTGAGCGACCCCACGGTGCGCGTGCTGGACGCCGACGGGTTCACGCCCGACGGCGCGCCGTATTACGACTTCACGGGACTGGTCACGGGGGGCACGCTCGCGCCGCGTAGCGAAACCGGTTTCCTTTCCGCTCAGTTCTTCACGCCAGAGCGGTCGCAATTCACTTACGACTTGGAATTCTTTGGCAAGCTGAACACCGCGCCGGCGTTCAGCACGACGCCCGTCGTCGAGGCGTTGGCCGGACGGAGTTATCGGTACGAATCGCGGGCCATGGATGACGACGGCGATACCGTGACGTTCTCGTTGCCGGTCGCGCCGGACGGGATGTTGATCGACAGCGCGACGGGCGTCATCGATTGGCTGCCCGAAAATGACGATCTCGGTTTACATGAAGTGACCGTCCTGGCCGACGACGGGCGCGGCGGCACGACCGAGCAACGGTTCTTGATCAACGTCATCACGCCGCCGCCGAATCGCCCGTCGGTATTTGCGACGTTGCCGATCGTGTCCGCCACCGCGGACACCGCCTATCGCTACGATGCCGACGCCACGGATGCGGACGGCGACGCACTGTTGTTCGCGCTGTTGAACGGGCCGACGGGCATGGTGATCGACGATGCGACGGGCGTCATCACTTGGACGCCGACGGCGGCGCAAGTCGGCGATCACGAGATCGTCGTCGAAGTGGTGGATGGCGCCGGCGGCCGCGCGGAGCAGCGATTCATCGTTTGCGTGGAACTGGCATCGACGACGCCGGGACCGACGAACTACGCCCCGGTGATCACGACGTTGCCTGGCGCGCAAGCCGTGGTTGGCGCGGCGTTCGCTTATCTCATCGCGGCGCAAGACGCTGATGGTGATGTTGTGACGTTCACGCTCGACAATGCGCCGGCCGGCGCGGTATTGACGCCGATCGCAGCGCTGCCGAATCGCGCGCTGCTGACCTGGACTCCGGCGACCGCGGGCTCGGCGTCGTTCACCATCCTGGCCGATGACGGGCAAGGCGGGCAGACGTCGCAGCAGTTCGATGTGAACGCCGTGGCCACGGCTGCGAATCACAATCCGGTGATTGATTCCACGCCGCGAACGTCGATTCCGCTCGGGCGCACGTGGTTCTACTTCCCGGCCGCGAGCGATGAAGATCATGATTTGTTGACCTTCTCCTTGGACGCCTCGCCCACGGGCATGACGGTCGATCCTGTGACCGGACTGCTGACCTGGACGCCCAGTGACGATCAAGTTGGCGCGGCGCCAGTGACGTTGCGCGTGGCCGATGGCCGCGGCGGCAGTGTGACGCAAAGCTTCTCCATTGAAGTTACCGCGAATGAAGCGAACGGCGCTCCGACGATCGTCTCCGTTCCGACCACTGCGGCCATCGTGGCCGAGACGGAGTTCCGGTACCGCGCGCGGGCGACCGACCCGGATTTCGATCCGATCGCCTGGCGGTTGGTCGAAGCGCCTGACGGCGCGTCGATCGACGCCGTTACGGGCGAAGTGCGTTGGACGCCAGGATTGAATCAGCTGGGATTGGCGACGATCGTCATCGAGGCCAGCGACACCTTCCTCGCGGCCGCGACGCAAACCGTGAGTTTGAACGTGACCTGCGTCAATCAGCCGCCGGCGATTCTCTCACGTCCCGTGACCACGGCGATCGCCGACGGGCGGTATATCTATGGCCTGCGGGCCATCGATCCGGAGAACGCGCCGTTGGCGTTCTCGCTGACGACCGCGCCGGCCGGAATGTCGATCGATCCCGCGACGGGCGTGATTCGTTGGACGCCGGCCGTCGGGCAACTGGGCGACGCCAACGTGGTAGTCCGAGCCACGGATCCGAGCGGTGCGAGCGCCGAGCAATCGTTCACCATCAATGTCTCGCAGGTCGTGCCGGACTTGGCGCCGATCTTCCGCACCCGCGCGGCGTTCCGCGCCACGGTCGATGAGTTGTACCAATACGCCGCGCAGGCGATTGATCCCGAAGGGAGCGCCGTCACGTACGCGCTGATCACCGCGCCGACCGGCATGACGATCAACGCCAATACGGGTCTCGTGCAATGGACGCCCGCCGCGGCGCAGGCGGGGTCGCAGATCGTGATCGTCGCCGCCGACGACGCGGGCGGGCATCGCTCGCAGCAACGCTATGCACTGTTGGCGCGCGTGAATCAAGCGCCGGAGATTGTTTCTAGCCCGACGACCACGCTCTCCGCCGGCGCGGTGTTCCACTACGACGTGCAAGTCGACGATCCGGAAAACGATCCCGTCGGCTTTGCTTTGCTGGACGCACCGGCCGGGATGACGATCGACGAGTTGGGGCGCATCACCTGGTCGACGCAATTGGCCGACCTTGGCCCGCACAATGTCACCGTGCAGGCGATCGACGCGCATGGGCTGGATGACGAGCAAACCTTCACGTTGACCGTCGTGCCCGACACGATTGGTCCCGTGGTGAGCGTGCAGCTCAGTACGCCGTCGGTCGCGATTGGCAATGCGGTGGTGATCACCGTGCAGGCGATGGACGACGTCGGCGTGGAATCGCTGACGCTGACCGTGAACGGCCAGGCGGTCACGCTTACGGAACAAGGCACCGCGATCTACACGCCGGACGCGCCGGGACAACTCAACGTCGTGGCCACGGCCGCCGACGCCGCGGGGAACATCGGGCAGGGCAGCGCCCTCTTGCGGGCGTTCGATCCGAACGACACCAACGGCCCTATCGTGGAGATCACCAGCCCCGCCAATGGTTCCGTCGTCACAACGTTGACCGACATCATCGGCACGGCGAGCGATCCGAATCTGGAGTTCTATCGCGTCGAATACGCGCGGGCCGACCTGGTGAACGTGAACGATCCGACCGGCGCGGATGCGGACTGGAATTTGATTGTCGAATCAACCACGTCGGTGGTGAACGACACGCTGGGCGCGTTCGATCCGACGTTGCTGCTGAATGACTCGTACGTGATCCGCGTCATCGCGCAGGACTTGAGCGGTAATGTCGCGGCGCGGGTCGTGGAGCTGAGCATTGAAGGCGCGCTGAAATTCGGCGAGGTGCGGTTCGACATCACGGAGCTTCAGTTGCCGACCTTGGGCGTGCCCATCGAAGTGCGCCGCACATACGACTCGCGCGCTGCCGGCGAGTCCGGTGATTTTGGTCACGGCTGGTCGCTCTCTTATGGGGAGTCGTCGATTCGGGAGAGTGTGCCCGTCAGCCCGTTCGAATCGCAGGGCCTGTTCGGCAATCCGTTTCACATCGGCGCTCGCGTTTACCTGACGAATCCGGAAGGGGAACGCATCGGTTTCACCTTCGACCCGTTCGCCGAGTTCAGCCTTTTCGGCGGCGGCTATTGGCTACCAAGATTCCGTCCGGATCCTGGCGTCATGGAAACGCTGGAAGTGGACGAGACGCCTTTGCAACGTCGCGCGGATGGCACCTTCGGCTACCATTTGCTGGGCTTTCCCTACAATCCATCGTTGTATCAACTGCATACGAAGGACGGCTATACGTTCACGTATGACCAATTCCAAGGGTTGCAGCGAATTGTCGATCGCCGCGGTCAAGGTCTCACGTTCAGCGACAGCGGCATCGCGCGCGAGGGGGTCGCCGTGGTTCAATTCGTGCGGGACTCCTTCGGCCGGATTACGCGGATCATCGATCCGGCGGGCAAGCCGATCGACTATCAATACGATCGTAACGGCGACTTGGCGAGCGTCACCGACCGCCTTGGAGCCACGACCACTTATGAGTACCTCGACAGTCCTGCGCACTTCTTTGATCGTTCGGTAGACCCGCTCGGAAACGTGACGCGACAAGTGCAATACCAAGGCGGCCGCGCCGTGGGCGTGGTGGACGCTGAGGGAAATGCAATCTCGTACGAGTATGAGATTGACGCATCGGTGGAGCACGTACGCGATCGGCGCGGCGGCGTCACGACTTATGAGTACGACGACCGAGGCAACATCGTCCGCGCGACCGACCCCGAAGGAAATGTACGATCCTACGAATTCAACGAGCGCGGACTTCCGGTCAAGGAAACAGACGCTCGGGGCAATTCCATCGACCGCACTTATGACGATCGCGGGAATGAGATTCGGGCGGAAAACGCGCTCGGCGGCGTGACGATGACCACGTACAACGAACTCAACCAGCCGTTGACGCTGACCGACGAATTGGGCCGCGTCAGCAGCTTCAAGTACGACGCTTTTGGCACGCCGACCGAACAGATCGACGCCGCCGGAGCGCGCTACGTCTACACGAACGACGAGTTCGGTCGGGCGCGCAGAATCGTCGATCCGCTCGGCCGGGTTCGTACCGTCGAGTACGACGGCGCAAATTCCCTTCCCTCGCGCGTGTTTCTGGACGGACAGTTGGTCTCCGTGTACGGCTTCGATGCATACGGAAATCGCGTGCTCATTCGCGACGCCAGTGGCGCAGCCACGACGGCGGACTACAGTCCGTCCGGTCCAGTGCTGTCGTCGACGGACGCGATGGGCGCGACGACACGTTCCGCGTACGACGCGAATGGCAACTTGACGGCGGTGACGGACGCCTTGGGGAATTCCACGACTTACCGGTACGACGCATTGGGACGACTACTGGAGGAGCAAGACCCGCTGGGCAACTCCACGCGGTACGAATACGACGAGCAAGGCAACGTCGTCCAATACACTGATCGCGTCGGCAACGTGTCCCGTTTTCGATACGATGGCAACAACTTGATGATCGAGGAAGCGTGGTACGAGGCGAGTGCGCCCTTGCGCGTGATCACCTACGAGTACGACGCCGCGGAGAATCTGATTCGCGTCTCGGATCCCGATTCCGTTCAGTCATTCACGTACGATGCACTTGGGCGGATCACGACGGCCACGGACGAACGGCCGACGCTGCCAACCGTCACGCTGACCTATGAATATGACGCAGCTGGCAATGTGACGTCGGTGAGCGACCAGGACGGGGTCGCCGTGGACTCGGAATACAGCGAGGTGGACGCCCTGCGGCGGCGGCAATGGCGCGGCATCGTAGGCGCCGAAGTAGGCGTCGAACTCGCGCAGGACCTTGTCGGCAGACGCACGCTGCTGAACCGCTCCAGCGATTTGGGGGGCGCGAATCGCGTTGCGCGTTCGACTTACGATTACGACGACCTCGACAATCTGCTGCTGCTCTCTCACAAGTCGGCCGCCGACCAAGTGCTCGCTGAATTTGACTACGATTACGACATTGCTTCTGACCTGGTCGCGGCGTCGCACCATGGGCAGACGACCGACTTCGACTACAGCGCGAACGGCTCGCTGCTGAGCGCCATTAGCACTGCGCTGCCGCCGGAGGATTTCGACTACGACGCGTTGGGGAATCGCACCTCGTCCAGCGCACATGGCGACGACTACCAAGTTTCCGCCGGCAACCGCTTGGATAGCGACGGCGACTACATTTACGAATACGACGCCAACGGCAGCCTGACCCTCAAGCTCGCGATCGTGACGGGCGAATCCGCGGCATTTGCCTACGATCACCGCGCTCGCCTGGTGCGCGTCGAGCTGCGGGACGCCCAAGGCGACGTGCTGAGTGTCCATGAGTACCGCTACGACGCCTTTGATAGACGGATCGCCACGATCGTCGATGGCGAAATCACCAATGTCGTCTACGACGGCGCGACGGCCTGGGCCGACTACGGCGCAACTGGAGAGGTGGTGCGTCGCTACCTGGCCGGCGAAAACATTGATGAGACGCTGGCTCAGACGGATGTCGTTGACGGCTTGACCTGGTTCTTGGCCGATCGACTCAACACCGTACACGACATTCTGGACGCCAGTGGGAATCTGGCGAATCACATCGAGTACGCCGCATTCGGTGAAGTCCTGTCGCAGTCGAACGCCGACGTCGACACTCGGTTCCTCTTCACCGGCCGTGAATTGGATCCGACGGGAATGTATTTCTACCGTGCGCGGTACTACGATCCCGCGGTCGGCCGTTTCATCAGCGAAGATCCACTTGGCTTCAGCGGCGGAGACGCGAATCTCTACCGCTACGCCTTCAATAATCCCATGAGCTTTGTCGATCCCTCGGGATTGGTGACCATGGGATCGGACGCGCGCGCCGCGTCCGCGGTGAAAACGTCCGGCGCCCGAAAATTCATGGAGGACTTCATTGCCTGTGACGCCGGAGTGTACGCCACGCAGATCGTCTTAAACTTCGGGACGATGATCGTGATGTCGCTTGGAGGCGCATCGGTGGAAGCCGGCCTTCAGGCCTACATGAATCTTCAGACCGCGACCTTCTCGCAGGCCGAGCAATTGGTAGCGGAGAAGGTGCAGAAGAATCTCAACTGTGCCAAGAAAAATCCCAAAATCCTCGAGGAATTCCTTAAGGCAGCTACCAAGAAGGGTCCGCCAAAGTTCCCGCCCTACAGGCCCCCCACGCCGCCGAATCCTTCTCCGAGCCAATTTGCCGATCGCTTCTTCCCTGGCGCACAAAACGGCCGGTTCTATCAAAGATAGCAGTGGAATGTGTGCACAGGTCGCGGCCGCGACGTCACCGTGGCCTACGCCTGGAACGACTACTACGCCGATTGCTGCCTGGAATTCGTGCGTCGGGACTGCGTGACCTGCTGCGACGGTGGTCTGCCGCTCTGAGCGGGATGGTCGTAGTCCCTGGCAGCAGTGCGGACGGCGAAACGAGGTTCGCGGAGCTATGCTCCCGGAAGGGCGACCGCGCGCTCGCCAAGGTGGGCGGGAGCGAAAAAAAGTCGCGGTGATGGCGAGCGGGTCAGATTATGATCGGATCATGAACGTGCACATGGCAACTCCGATTTTCCGCACCGCCTGTTGGCGTCCGGCGTCATGGCTCGTGGCGTTCGCCTGGATTGGCTGCCTACACGCGGCACAGTTCGGTCAAGCCGTCGCAGCCAATGAAGTCTCCGCTACGCAATGGCTCGCAACAGCCGAAGCGGAGTTGCGAGTCGCCACGGCGGATGAAGTCCTCGTAGCTAAAGAACGGGCCCAAACGGCGTTGGATCATGTAACGCGTCACTTGGATTCGTTGCCCGAGGGCGCGATTTTGCGCAGTGAACTGCGAATCGACGCGTTGATTGGTGAGTTGAGTGCATCAACGCCTGTTGCGGACGACGGCGCGCTGCGCGCCTTGCGCGTCAAACGTCCCGGCGGGTTGGAACCTTTGCTGAGTGCATTGCGCGAAGCGGTCGAGGCCTGGCGTTCGTTAGCGACGTTCGACGAAGCGGCGCGCGCCGAGGCGGTCGAGCGATTGCGGCGACTTGCACAGTTCGATTCCAATGCTGCGCAAGAATCGAATGAAGAAGCCACGGCACGAGCGGATTTCGCTGCATTAGCACGGTTGCATCGCATCGACGGCCCGTTGGCGGAACTGGGCGCACGACTCGCGCACCCGAATCATCAGGTCTTTGTCAACGCGGCGTATTTGCAGGCCATCGGGGCTCGATCATTCGACGCGCCGATCGACGTACGCGAACAGCGGGACGGTACACGGATCACGGCTCGCGGCAGCCTGCCGGTTCAAACGCGGCTGGAACTGCCGGAGGACAATCGCCGCGCGTCTCTCAAGCTGTACGTGGAATCGCAAGGCTTGATGAAACTCACGGCCTGTCGGGGCAAGCTGTTCGTGTCGGCGCGCAGCAATGTTTGTCTGAACGGAAATCAACTCTTCTTCTTGAATGCGGATGGCGTGACGCCGCGGGATCCGGATATCTCGCTCGGCAGCCGGACGAGGTTGACGGGCGTCGATGTTTCGACGCGCGTCGGGGGGCGCGTGGCGGAACGCGTGGTCGCCAAGGTCGCGACGCGCAAGCTGCCGGACGCCGACCGCCGCGCCGCGAAGGCGGCGAAGCCGGAGTTAGAGAAACGCGTCGCCGAGGAATGCGGCAAGATCGCGGACCGCATCAACGGGCTGTTTCAGCAACTTTATGT
>JAWXBP010000274.1 GCA_034440135.1 Planctomycetia bacterium | reverse complement strand
GACTGGCGAGCTGCCGTTCCGCGGCGAGAAGCGGATGTTGATCGTGCAGATTCTCAATGATGAGCCTCCCAGCCCGAGAAAACTCAACAGCCGCGTGCCAAGAGATTTGGAAACCATCTGCCTCAAGTGCTTGCAAAAGGACCCAAGCCGGCGCTACGGGTCTACACAAGAGTTCGCCGACGACCTTACGCGATTCATGCGCGGAGAGCCGATCACCGCGCGGCCAATTCGGCGCAGTGAACGGATTCGAAAGTGGGTCAGTCGACATCCAGCCATGGCGCTGATTAGTACGCTTCTTGTGACCATTACACTCGTAGGCCTAGCGACCACGACTTGGCTATGGCGAAGCGCGCAAGATTCGCTCAACACTGCCCAAGCTCGTCAATACTCAAATCAAATCGCGCTAGCCAACTTCGAGTTTCTCGGAGGAGAGCGTGGGCGTGGGTATGCGTGGCTGAGGCAGTGCGAACACGACTTCAGAGGTTGGGAGTGGAATTATTTGAAACGACAGTGCACACCGATATTGGCGAAATGGTTGACTCCGTCGGTCATTAACGACATCGCTCTCTCCGGGGATGGGCGATTATGCGCCACTGCTCACAACAACGAAGCCATTTTGTGGGACACCATGACTGGCAATCGCATTTTGTCGTTTTCCCATGAGCACCCCGTAGAGTCCCTTTGCCTGGATGCAGCTGGAACTCGCCTAGTTACGGCCACTGGTCCACTCGTAACCGTCTGGGACGCAAGAAGCGGTGAAAAAGTACGTGCTCGCGAGCGGCGCATCGCGGATTCGGCCAAGGTTCTCATCATTAAAGATGGTACTCGCGTGCTCTTCAGCGATGGAAACGTATCCCTCGCACTTTGGCAAGTTTCCGATGGAACGACAGCCGCTCAATTTCCTTTGCAGGGACGCAGGTTGAATGACTTCGTGCTTTCGCGCGACGAGAGACAGATTGCGTTTTCTGACGGCGCAAACGTCACACTCGTAGATACGTTGACCGCCCAAGTTGTTGGCCAGTTTCCGATTGAGGGCGTCGGGCTGGAGTATAGTACCAGTAGCGGAACGCTAGCCACGACTGCGGGGGTGTGGGATATCCAAACTGGCGCCAAAGTGGCCGCTTTTCAAGACAACTATTCTCTTAATGACATCGCTTATTCCCCGGCGCAAAATCGTTTCGCTCATCTTGGGCACATTCCCAACAGAGCCGGCACCGGCGGTGGTGGCACGGCAGTCACCTTTGTGGCGGCAAGCGACGGTTCGGTCCTAAGTGTGAATGAGCTGAGCGCGGTCCCGTTCACCCGAATCGAGTTTAGTGCAAATGGTCGCTTTGGAGTGTTGGCGAACCGGACATATGGTCAAGGGGGGTCGCTGCCCGACGAGTACCGACAGGTCGTGGTAGACGAGTACCGACAGGTCGTGGTATTCGATGGTTGGACTGGCAGCAATCCGATGTTGCTGCAAAAAGGGGTGCTTCCGGTCGATGTAGCCAAAACACCCGCGTCTATTGAGAACGTAACCTTGCCAATCGTGGAGATCTCGTCGAACGCGAGCGACCGCTATGTCGCGATTCGCGGCCGAATGCCCGCGACCAGTGCTTCAGACCCAGAATTCGATTTGCCAAGACCCGGAGAGTTGACAGTTTTTGAGACCAGCACGGGCAGATCGGTATTGAAAGTGCCGTGCGGTCGTCCACGTCGCGCTTTGGCGCTGAGTCCCAACAACGAAAAAGTTGCAGCGTCAGGCCCAGGCCGACTCGTCACGGTCTATGAACTGCAAACCGGAAAAGTGCTACTGGCTCTCGACGACATTCCTGCCGACACCCGCGCGATTGCATTTCGTGACGATGGCACCAAAATCGCTACGGCATCGGACGATCACACGATTCGCATTTGGGATGCAGTTAGCGGAAAGCAAGAAAAGCGGTTCACGTATGTGGGCGGCCTTCTCGACCTCCTTTCCTTCCAGCACGGTGGCAGATTTATTGCAGGCTCAGATCTTGGCGAAACCACTGAATACTTTGCAAAAGATGTTAGCTGGTCGAGCGGCGATGCATTGAAGGTCTGGGATTTAGACACTGATCAAGAAATCAAGCTGGAAGCCGTCGTCGGTGTTTTTGATCGCGCAGGATCGCGCCTATTGAGCGTCGATCGTGCGGGTGCAATCAACTGGCGCGACGTGCATACGTGGCAACCGACGGCCACCGGCTTGGATAATCTCACATTAAAGGATTATTCATTTCCCCGGATCGCCCTTTCGGAGGACAACACTTGGCTCGCCGCGCCATCGGCAGGGCGATTGAAAGTCATGAATTTGAACAGCAACAGAACGCAAGATACTGCTTGCGGCGACCTTACGGCACTCGCATTTGGCCCAAAAAAACGGTTAGCGTGGGCGGCGCGATTTAGCGGTTCCATTCACATTTTGGAGTTGGATATGGGTCGCGAAAAAATGTGGAAGGCACATGAGGATGGGATCTGTGCGTTAGCTTGGACGTCTGACGGCCGACGTCTCGTGTCGGCCAGCTTTGACCATACTGTCAAGGTGTGGGACACCGATTCGTGGACGTTGGAGCGAGAGTTGGGCGAACCGCCTTGTGGTCACGCAATCGCTTGGCATCCAAATCAAGATGCGCTCGCAGTGGCCGGGTGGGACAATGCGGTCCGTATCTGGAACATCCAAGAAGGGAAGGTAGAGGCGGTGCTTGCTAACTTCAACGGACGAATTCGAGCTGTCTGCTGGAGTCCAGACGGAACCCAAGTGGCCGCAGTGGGCAAGGCAGAATATGTGGCAGTTTGGGATGTGCGGACACAAAAGCTTGCCCGAACCGCAGCACCGTATACGGGAAGCTTGATAACAGTGGCTTGGAGTCCAGACGGTACGAAACTCGCAACCCAGAGTGATAAAGGCACAGTAATCGTTTGGGATCGCCGTCTGAACAACGAGCTCACAAGATATGAATCTTCTGATTCGCCGAGTTCACCGTTTCTTAGCTGGAGTCTCGACTCTACGCTTCTGGCGGTTGGCAGGTCGAGAGACAACATTGTTCTATTCAACCCACCGCAGACGCCCAGCGTGACGTACTTTGGCGACGCGTGGGAATGGCACCCAGGACGGCGGCAAGCGGCTCTCTCCAACGCGGATGGCATGAGCCTCGTTGATTTGGGCTTGGACAGCCAATCAGTTTCCTGGGCGTCGCGAAGTGTTCACCCGCCGATGGCGTTCACTTCGGACGGAAAGCGTCTGGTCACGACGCGTGGAGCTAACATCGTTATTCTTAATGGGGAAACCGGTGAGGAACTATTGTCGTTGCGAGAACCTGACGAAAAGACGTCGCACCGCGATTTCGAAAAGTGGATTTCCGTGCTGAGCTTCAGTCACCATGGAGAAAACTTATATGTTGGATCCAGAGACGGCACAGTGCGGTGCTACAGTGCTGCACTCTTCAAGAGAAGTCCGCTAGCGGCTGGCGCCCCAACGGACGTGAGTACGCAAGCGGCGGTTATCCTGGCCGGTCGCGTGTTCGGGATTCACCGAAGTGATGACATTACGACTCTCGAGTTTGAAGTGGAATCGATCGAGAAAGATGATACGGACCAGTTCGTGCCTGGCGACGTAGTATTTATCCAGCCCCGCCATCCGCCGGCATGGATGGTCGGGTTTCGAGCACGCTTCTATCTGTCAAGAAAGGCTGAAGATGTTTGGTTGCCAGTGGCAGCGGAACAGTCAATGGAAGTCCTGGATGATTCGCAAGCGCCGAACACAGGCGACAAAGCAGACGGATCGGGCCTATAGGTCGCCGTGCCGCCAGAATTCGAAGCTAGACTTCGAGATCAACGAAAAACACGTCGAAGTCAAACCCTGCGTTCGATGTGGCGGGCAAATTCTCCGGGGCCGCGCGACGAATTACTTTGGCTGGCAGCAGCGTCGCTATTGCATGAATTGCGGAGCGCTAAGATATCGAGGTCAAGCTCCGGCCCTCCCGGCATGCGCAGCATAGCCGGCCAACGGCGAACTTGCCTCGCTCGCCGCGCCACGCGAGTCGTTCGCGTTTGGACATCGGCATGTAAAGCGGGTTCTCCCGCACATTTCGTGAAAGTCCGTCGATTCGTAATCTTGGGAGCAACGCCTAGCGGTGGATGGCGATTTGATGGTGACAGAGGCCTAGATGGACTGGCCCGGCGTAACCGTTAACGGACCGCCATTACTGCGCGGCGTTTTGCGTGATTGCGACGGCGGCGGGCGGTGGCCCTCATCTGCTGCCGCGCTATTCTGAACGTCCTATCAGCCCACAACAAGTAGTCCAGGGACCACCTTCAATTGAAACTGCAGTTCAGCAATGGGTGTTTTCAGCCAATCTGTAACAGACTCGCACCCTACGGCAGCGGCCTTCCGGTAGTGGCGCTCATGGACAGGCTCTATTGAATAGAGCGGACGAAACAGGCGAAACGAGCGCGACTCGGCAGGAGAATCTCGAAAAATTGCTCGCAAGCCATCATCTACGTCCGACTCGCGCCGAAGGCGGGTCCGCTGAGGAGCCGGCGAGGGTGACATTCAATGCCAGCCAGTCTCCCTTACCTTCCGGTGGGTACGCTTGAACTCGAACGGCCCCCAGTCGGATTGCCGGACGAACCGGGCAAACACGGCGTCGATCAATTCGAACGACGCCGGTCGCTCCAAGTTCCTTACCCTGCGAGCGATTGCTTCACCAGCAGTCCCACTTGCTTGCGGCGCTGGGAAACTCGTCCCAAAGTTGTTCCGCACGGCGTTCAAATCGATTAGGTTGACGATGAAGTCCGCGTTCGAATCCCCTGGGATCGGGCGCAGAATGTCGAGCGTGAAGCTGTCGATCGTGGCGGTCTGCTGCACCACTGTCGTTGGACTGGCATGCTGGACGCCCAAATACAAATCTGATGCGGCGTTCAACCACGGCAACTCAATTGTAGGCGACTCGCCGCTTGCCGCTGCAATCGTGTGATTCAGCCACGAAGCGGACCAGTTGCCCATTCGGCGCGACAAAGTGAGCGTCACGTCATCGCCGGGCGCAAAGGCGTTCACTGCCGTTGAATACAGAATCTCGTCTCCAAACCCTCGGTTGATCGCGATGTGGTAGACATTCGACTCATGAAAGCCGACGCGCACGGTGTTATTCCACGCCGTGCCGGCGTACAGCGTTAGGTTGTCGCCACTGTTGGGCACTTGAACGTCCAGGAACGTGGCCGTCAGATTGAAGTCGTCCTGGCCGATACCTGGCAGGAGTACGCCAGGCGCTTCCAGGATTTCGAGGTTCACGCCAACGTCGGAGTTGGCGTTCGCCATCGTGCTCCTGAGCAGTAGCCGTCCATTGATCCCCGGTTCGAGGTCCATGTTGGGGTCGGTGCTCGGCAAGCCGTCACCGGTCCCGGGGAGGCGGTGCGTGAAGCCGACTCCGACGCCATCCTTATCCAGTAATGTGCCCGGCGATGGGGCGTTGAACGACAGATCGACCACCCCGAGTCCCGTCTCGCCAAAGTGATTGCGGACGTTGTTCAGATCGACGACGTCGACTCGGCAATCGTGATTGGTGTCACCAGGCACGCGACACGGCCCAGCCTCGAGCGCGATTTGCGCCGTGCCAACGCCGCCGTCGTCGTCCGTGCCAGTCAATGTGAACAAGTGCTCGCCAACTTCGAGCGGCGTAAAGGCAAATAAGTCGCCTGCCCCCGTGGCGACCGTTTGCCCGTTGCGCGTGACTTGCCACTGGAACGCAATCGCTTCCAGCGTACCGGGGTCGTCGGCAAGCGCCTGCAGTGTGAACGGCTGGCCAATGTTGACGACAATCGGAATCGCGGTGATCGCCACGGTCGGCGCGACATTGGCCACGGTCACCTCGGTCTCGGCCGCGCCGCTGCCGCCATCATCATCGTTCACCGTCGCGGAAATTGTATACACATCCGCTGGTGTCCCACTGGGGTCATCGTCCAGGTACGTGTGCGTCGCGGTGAAGGTGTGTGCGACGGCATCGACGGCCGCATCCGAGGACGTTCCGTCCCCCCAGTCGATCATGACGCCATGGGTGTCCGCTGATGGGACCAATGCAAACAACTCCGCCGCCTCGGACATGCTCAGCGCACGACTGTAAATCCGCACGTCGTCGATCGCGCCGTGGAACGCGAGCGCGTTGTCCGTGCGCATTCCCAAGCGGGCGTTGAGGAGATTGTCTGGAGCATTTTCCGCAACATTCGGCCCGAACAACGGCGCTTCGGTCCCATTCACATAGAAGCGGACTTCCGCCGCCGAACGATACACAGCGACCACGTGCGTCCACTCGTGAAGCGCGTACGCATCTGATTCGGTGTGCCAATCCTGGCCGCTGCCAAACCGCGGCAAGAACGTCATCGCGGTTGCTCCAGTGTCGCCCGCGGTATGAATTTCAAAGTTGTTCTGGCCTTTGGAAATCAGCATTCCTGCCTGCGCGGGCGTCGATTCCGCACGGAACCAAAGACTGATGGAATAGTCGGTGGAGTCGAAGGCGCTGCCTTCTGGAAGCTGAATGTAGTCATCATCGCCGTCGAATAAAAAAGCGGCGTCCGAGATCCCAAAGCGATCGGCGGTTGGAACCGGACCGAAAACCGTCCCATCATTGCCAAAACCGCTCAAGTCGGCTGCGTCGCCGCTGAAGTCGTAGCGCGCCGTGAGGCCATTCAGCAAATCTAAGCTTGGGTCGGCAATCCGCCCGGTCACGGTCACCGCGCTGCCTTCGTCCACGGCGTTGGGAGTGGCGGTGAAGTCGACGATCGTCGGGTCGGCGTTACTGATGAAGATGTCTTGGCTAGCGGCCGTCTCGCCGCCGTCGTCGTCGCGGACGGTCACCTGGGCGGTAAAATAGCCGGCCGGGCTGTTGTCCAGGTAGCGGTGCGCGGCCGCGAAATCGCGGGCTCCGAGCGCCAGCGGAAAGTTAGCCGTCTGGCCATCTCCCCAGTCGATCGAAACGGTGTGCGAGTCCCCCTGTCCGGCGTCGTCGAAGTGGCCGACAAGGGTGACTTCACTTCCTTCGAGGTATGCTTCCAGCGGGTCAAGCTGCAGGTTCGACGGTGCCGCATTGGCGACGGTCAAAGTGGTTTCGGCGACGCTTGACAAACCGAATGCGTCGGTCACGCGCAGTCGAACGGCGAATTCGCCGTCGTCATTGATGCCGAAAGCGGCCAACTGCTCCCACGACAAGAAGGGAGTTTCTCCAAGGGCGTCGCCGAAATCGCCATCGCCGTTCAAGTCCCAAGAGAAGTAGTGCGGTGGCAATACACCAATTCCCCAAGGTTCGCCGACGCCGGCCGCAATCGTGAATGGGTCAGTTCCATCAAGACGGGCGCGCTTCACGTTTCCGGACCCTTCGGTCCAATAAAGCGTGCCCGTCTCGATGTTCATCGCCACAGTCGTCGCAGGCACTTCCAGGACCGTTTCCAGACCGCTGCCATCCAGGTTGGCACGTTGGACGCGTCCGGTGGCACTGTCGGCCCAATACAGTTTTCTGGCGCGTTGATCAATCGCGAGCCCCGTCGCCTCGTCGATCCCGGTGAGCAGCGTCTCCACGTCTGAGCCGTCAAGATTTGCGCGGAGGATTCTGCCAGAGCCATCTAAATGGCCTTCAACGTCGGACCAGTACACCTTGCTGCCGATCGAGTCGACAGCGATTCCGGCGGGATGAAGCAGGTCGGTCGCCACGACATCCTCAGGTTGCGAGCCATCAAGATTGGCACGGCGGATTTTCCCGCCGCGGATTCCAGCGTCGATTTCCGCTCCTTCGGAATCGGACCAGTACAACTTTTCTGCGCCGAGATCAAATGCGATGCCTGCAGCGCCATTGCGTACATCGACAACGAACTCGTCAGTGCCCGAGCCATCCAGACTCACGCGGTGAATTGCCGGGTCACCAAGTTCGGTCCAGTAGGCGAATCGATTCACCGAATCGACTGCCATGCCGCGGGGCTGCGCGACATCGGTTACGAGCGCTGCTAAGCCGCCACCGTCATCATTCGCGGACTGAAGCGAGGCTT
>JAWXBP010000273.1 GCA_034440135.1 Planctomycetia bacterium | reverse complement strand
GGTGTTGTAATCATAGCTTCCGGCGACTCGGATTGCCAAGAATTCAATGGCCGCGACGAACTGTCTTGGGTGCGTCTGCGGCGCGTGGCCGCTATGATGACGGGCACTGCGCGCGACACGAGGATCGAGGAGCTGGCGACGTGACGACTTGGGCTTTCCATCGCGGAAACTGACGAATTCTTAGCCTGGCGCTGTTGGTGGCGACGTTAGCTGCGCCGCTCCCTCTGCGTGCGCAGGAGGCGGCGTCCAAGTTGAGTTTCGTGTACGCCACGAAGCGCTACGCCGCGAGCGATCTGGTCTCACGCCCGCTGATCGGCCGTTCGGTGACGCGGCTCACGCAGCCGGACAGTTTTTGCCTAGAGCCGGCCATTTCCGCCGACGGCAAGCGCATCGCCTACACGCTCTTCCAGGGCGGCGCTTCGCAGATTTGGGTTGCCAATATTGACATGTCGAACCCGGTCTGCATTGCGGGCGGCCATGCGGATCGCAACCCGTGCTGGAATCCCGCGGGCGACGCAGTCATCTACACGACGTTCAACAATGGCAACTACGACATCGCCATGCGCGGGCTGGATGGATCCGGGCCGGTGCTGCTGACGAACGACTCGAACTTCGATTCCGATCCCAGCGTGTCGCCGGACGGTACGACGATCGCATTCACCAGTAATCGCACGGGGTTCTTCCGCTTGTACTTGATGAACATGAACGGTCAGGCGCTGCGCGATCTGCTGGGCGTCGATCTCGTGGCCTCGGTGTATCCGTGCTTCTCGCCCGACAGCAAATCGATCGCCTTTGGCGGCCGCTCGTCGAACGGCACGGTGCAACTCTTCACCGTCGGCGTCGACGGCAACGGCCTCACTCAGATTACGCCGGAATCGACGCGGCAATGCTCGTACGCCTCGTGGTCGCCGGACGGCCGTTACATCGCTTACGTCCGCTTCGAGCGTTGGCCGAACTCCGTCGGCCCCAACCAGGATCCAGCCGATGATAAACTCGGCGGTGACATCATGCTGTACGATACGGAGACGAAGCAACACACGCAGCTCACCGCGGCGGAAGGTCCGATGTGGGGCCCCCGGCCCGCTTGGTTGCCGTTGAAGGCGGAGTAACTTACGGAGCCCGATGCGTTTTCCTCAGGTGGATCGATTGCGGTTGGCGGTGCTCATTTCGGGCAGCGGGACGACGCTGCGCAATCTGCTAGCTCAAATGGACGAAGGCCGGCTCTCGGCGGAGATTCCGTTGGTGATTTCCAATACACCGACGGCGAAGGGACTCGATTTCGCGCTAGAACGCAGTATCGCGACTCAAGTGATCGAACGTAGCAGCGTGGAATCGCGCGAAGCGTTCAGCGAGGCTGTCTTTAGCGCTTGCCGCGCGGCGTCGCCGCATTTCGTCGTGATGGGCGGCTTCCTCAAGCATGTGCTGATTCCGCCCGACTTCGAGAATCGGGTGCTGAACATTCACCCCGGCCTGATTCCGGCCTTCTGCGGGAAAGGGATGTACGGCCACCACGTTCACGAGGCCGTCTTAGACTACGGCGCCAAGGTCTCCGGCTGCACTGTGCACTTCGTGGACAATCAATACGACCACGGGCCGATCATCCTGCAGCGCGTCGTGCCGGTGGAATCGGGCGATACGCCGGACTCGCTCGCCGGACGGGTGTTCGAGGCCGAATGCGAGGCCTATCCCGACGCGCTGCGATTACTCGCCTCGGGACGCGTCGAAATGGTCGGCCGCCGGGTTATTTCGTAGCGCCCAGGAAGGCGAGCAAATCGCGCAGTTCTTCGCGCGAGAGCGTCGTATCGAGCCCCTGCGGCATAACTGAAATCGCGGCCGGTTGCAGGGCGTCGATCTCGTCGCGGCGAATGCGAATCTCGGCGCGGTCGCCGGTGCGGAGCGTCAATTCCTGCCCGCTCTCCGTGCCGATGACGCCGTTGTGCGTCAGACCGGCGACCGTGGTGATCGTAACGGGTTCAAACCCACGGGCGAACGAGGCGCTCGGGAACACCACCGCTTCGAGCAAATCGCGACGCGTGCGGATGCGGCCGATCTGCGACAAGTCGGGCCCAATGTTGCCGCCTTCCGCGCCATGTCGATGGCACGCGGCGCAAGCGGCCTTGTTGCCATGAAACACCAGGCTGCCGCGATCGGCGTCGCCGCCATCGAGCGTCGTGGCGATCTGATCCAATAATGCAGCGCGCGACGCGGACTCCGCCCGGCTCTGGACAAACAGCGGATCGGCCGCGGCGCGCACTTCCGGCGGATAGCCGCGCAACGCCTGTTCCAATTGCGCGATCGGCAAACTAGCGCGGGATTCAGATTTGCTAAGCGCTGCGATGAGCGCCAAGCCGGTCGCGGCGTCGGTGTCGCGCTCGAAAGCGCCGAGCAACACAGGAACTAACAACGGACTGGCCTGCGCCACAATCGGCACGAGCGTCTGTCGCTGGACCGACGTTAGCGGCGCTCCGGCTAAGACCCGCGCGGCGGCCAACAGTCGCTCCGGCTTGGCCGCTTCGTTCTCCGCATGAGCGAACTCCGCCGTCAGCAAGGCAAGCAAGGGTTCATCAAGCGGATGTTCCCAGTTCACGAGAACGTCCGCGGCGGCGATCCGCGCGGCAACGGGTTGCTGCCCGTCATGCGCGAGCGCGACGACGGCGCGTTCGAACGAGCGATCGCGCAAGCCTTTCACGGCCAACAGTGCCGCGGTGTCGCCTTGGAGAATTAGCGCCGCGAGCGGCGCGCGCCAAGCGTCCGGCGTAACTTCGAGCGTCATGCGACTGATCGATTCGAGCGCCAACGTACGTCGCGTGTCGTCGGTGGTCGTCAGCGCGCCGCTCATCAGCGATTGCACTTGCGGTTCCTTGCCAAACGCGACGAGCGCCCCTCGCAACGCGGCCGATTGCTCGGAAGTCAGCGCTTCCTTGCCTTGCAGCCAGGCGGCCAGCACCGCCACGGTCTCTTCTGCCCAACCGGGGCGACGGCTGATAATCTCCAACGCCGTGCGCTGCAACAGCGGGTCGACCGTGTCCAACAGCGGCGGCATCAGCTCGCGCCGCAGCCCGCCAGCCGGCATCTGGTCCAACGCAATCAACGCTGCGCGCTTCACCTGCGGCGAATCATGAGCGAGCCCGGCGATTGTCGGCTCGGGATCGTTGATTTCGATCATGGCGTAGATCAACGCGTGTTCCAGCAGGCGATCATTCGTGGCGGCAAGCGCGGTGAGGATCGCCGGAACTGAATCGCAATCGCGCAGCGCGCCCAGCGTCGTGGCGGCCTCGCGACGCACCGAGAGCGACTCGTCCGCGAGCAACGGGCGGACGCGGCCCACGGCGCTGACATCGCGCCGACAGAAGACGGCATGCACCGCGGCCTCGCGCACCAACGGCGAGGAGTCCGCGAGTGCCAAACTCAGGTCCGCGCCATTCATCCTGCACATCGCCCACACGGCGTTCACCTTGGCGCGTTCGCTGGCGCCGGTCGCCAGCAAACTCTGCAAACCAGGGAACGCGGATTGCCCTTGTGCGACGAGTGCGGCCAGTGCTCGTTCGCGAACCGCCGGGCGGTCATCGTCCAGCAATGCAGCCAGTGCTTCCGGCGTAGCTTGATCCCACCCCAACTTATTACCGCGTGGATCGTCGATTGGCTTCGCGTCAGCGCGACGAATCCGGTAAATCGCCCCCAGAACATTAGGCTTCGCGATCTGCGAAACCGGGCAACCGTTGCGGAACCAGCCGCCGGTATCCACCACCAGCACGCTGCCGTCCGCGTCTTCCAGCACGTCGGTGAAATGCACATCGGGATTCGTCGAGGCCAGAAAATCATGCTGTTCGCCGACATACGTGGAACCGTTCGGCGTGAAGTTCACGCGAACCACGCGCTGCGTGTTGAACTGCGTGACCAGAAAGCTGTCGCGGTAGTCGTCTCCCAATTGCGCGGTGCGCAGCCGGGTGAGCCCGGAAACCGCCACGTGGCCAAAGCTGTAAGTGCTATCCAGTAAATCACCGGTGCGCGGCAGGCCTTCGATTACGCCGCCGTTGTGCGGATACAGCCCACCCCAGATCCATTGCACCAGCGCATCGTCGCGCGGGCGGTTCTTCAACAGGTTCACAGTCCCGATCATCTGCCCCGCGTCGGTGAAGTCGAGCTCCACCGGATTGTTCATGCCGCCGGCGCAATGCTTTCGAATATCCGAGCCGTCCGGCCAACAGGAGAAAATCCCGGGGGCGTCGCTCTTCACGATCAACGCACCGGCCGCGTCGCGTACTTCGTGACCGTCGCCGCCGATGCCGTGGACCCAATAAATGCGGCCATCCGGCGCGAAGTGCGGCCCGTGCAGGCTGTCGGCGATCCCGCTATCGGCGAACTTGCCGACCAACGCCGTGCGCTCATCGGCCACGCCATCGCCGTCCGTATCGCGCAGCCGCCAGATGTACGGCGCCGACGAAACGTAAAGCGCGCCGTCGTGCCAAACGCAACCGGACGGAAAAGTCATGTGATCGGCGAACACCGTCGAGGCATCGAACACCCCATCGCCGTCTTTGTCGACGACCATCAGAATCGAGTTTGGTTCCACGATCGCCAGATCCGGCCCGAACAGATTCACGCCCGCCGCCTCGCAAACGAACATCCGGCCGCGATCATCGAGGCAGGCCATCATCGGAAACCGCACCAGCGGCGCCGCCACGGCCGTTTCGATGGTGAAACCAACCGGCGCCGTGAGTTCAGGTTGCTTGAACTCCGGCGCCACAGCCGCCGCCGTGGCTTCCGCGGGAACATCGAGCGGGCCGCCCCAGATCGGTTCAATCTCGATCTTGCGGTAAACGATTTCCGAACCTTCCGCCTGGAACGCGATCCGCCCCGCCACCAGCGGCACGAGTTGTCCGTCCGGCGTCGGCTGCCGCAGATCTGTGCAGAAATTCACTTCCTCGCCGTTCACCGTGCAGCGCACCGAGCCACCGGCGACGGTCAGCACCACCTGATTCCAATCGTCGCGTACGTTGCCGCCGCTCGGCAACACGCGCCGCGTGGATTCTTCTGTACCTAGCTGGTACAGAATCCCGTCTTGATCGGCA
Organism: Planctomycetia bacterium; assembly: GCA_034440135.1. NCBI lineage: Bacteria > Pseudomonadati > Planctomycetota > Planctomycetia > Planctomycetia bacterium. The sequence continues at coordinate 3,857 of JAWXBP010000273.1, read as the reverse complement.
TATCGCGGCGATTCCCCGGCGGGCGACTTTGCTCCAACCGTCGTGGCCCCTTGCGCGCCGTGCATCATCACCAACTCGCCGACTTTGTCGGTTTGAATCTGGCATTGCACCGACGTGGGCCACACGCCGTCTTCGCCAACGACGTGAACCAGCACGCCGGAATCGCGGACGGAGTCTTTGCTTTCGGAATCTCCCCAGCGGTATTCAAAACGCAGCCGGTAAAACGAGTAACCGGTTTCGGTCGCCAGATAGCCTTTGACGCCCGACGGCTGCGAGCGCGGCGGTTCGATGTGGATTTCACCGTTCTCGACGCGGATTTGTTCCGGATGCGCCGGAGCATTCGCCTGGTATACGCGCCAACCAGTGAGGTCGCGCCCGTTGAACAGCGGCGTCCACTCATCGTCGTCCGCCCGGGCAGCGGCCGCCCCAAAAGCCAAAATGCCGAGAGCCACCGTCAAGCACGACGCGCGGAACATAAGGCGGACTCCAATTGGGAGCGGGCAAGGGCGTGGCGGCGACTAAGTACGCAGCGCTTCGAGCTCCAACAGTCGCTTGTGCGCATCCTCGTCGCTGGGGATTTCTCCCCGTTCTTGGCGGCTAGTATACACGAGGGAGAACTCCTCCAGCGCGTCGCGAGCTTCCATTTGGCCGGTGGCGCTCAGCCGGTCGACGAACAGCTTGCCGTCCAGGTGGTCGGTCTCATGTTGGACGATCCGGCTGAACAGCCCGTCCAGTTCCAGGTTCATCTCCTCGCCGCGCAGGTTGAAGGCCGTGATCACGACCCGCTCCGGCCGCTTCACATGGGCGTACAGGCCCGGGATGCTCAGGCAGCCTTCCTCGGCATCCGCGCTTCCCTTGGGCTGGCTGATGACTGGGTTGATAAAAACGAATTCCTGGTCCTTCCGTTGGCGATCCCCCTCGGGGTTGGCGACGAACACCCGGTACGGCAGGTCCACCTGGTTGGCGGCCAGTCCAACCCCCTTATGAGCGTACATCAGCTCGAACATCTCCTGGATCATGGAAACCAGCTCGGCATCCACGCGGCGGAGGGGTTTGGAGAGGTGCCGCAAGGCCGGATGAGGGTAGAGGACGATGCGTAAGCCGGTGGTGGTGTTGCTCATAAATGAGAGTATAGAAACCCCCTGCACCCAAGCCCAGGGAAGGCCCCCGAAGACGTTGGCGATCAAAAAATCCACGTAGGCCTTCCCTGGGTTTCGCCCCGCCGCTTGTGAGCCGACCAGCCACCGTTGCGTCAGCACGCCGCCAGGCGTAGAATCAGCTTGACACTGAGATTCAATCTCAAGCCAATCCTGGTCGTGAAATGTCCATCGCCCCCACGCCGGTCGTGATCCCGTTGCATTGCTTGCGGAGCGGCGAAACCGCGGCCGTGGAAGCGATCTGCGGCGACGCGGCGCACGTTCACCGGCTCCGCGAATTGGGTCTGCAGGACGGCCAGGAAATCGAAATGCTCCAGTCCGGCTCGCCCTGCATCATTCGTCTCGGCGGGCAACGGCTTTGCTTCCGGAGCGATGACGTCACCAGCGTGCTCGTCCGGACAGGATCAACCGGCTGATGCGACTCGCCGAGTTAAAACTAGGCGAGCGAGCCCAGGTGCTGGCGGTCCCCGGCGTCGACGAAGTCAGCGTCCGCTTATTGGAAATGGGTCTCACTCCCGGCGCGTCGTTGGAACTCGTCGGCATCGCCCCGCTCGGCGACCCGCTGGAACTGGAACTCCGCGGCTACCGCCTCAGCATCCGCAAACGCGAAGCGGAGCTGGTCGAAATCCAGCGTATTTGAGCTGCGCTTTCCCATGCACGCACGAGGAGCCAACGCGGCGCGATGGGTGCCACTGGCGGCTTGTCCGCCAGTGTGGCCTTGATCTCGATGGCCAGCCCAACTCCGGCACTGGCGGACAAGCCGCCAGTGGCGCCCCACTTCAATCTCCCGGCGGTTGTGCCTTAGCTTTCGTCGTCGGCGCGAAGCCACGGCGTGAGCGTCAATTCGCTAGCGACAATCTCTTCGGCGCGGAAGTACAGAGCGATTTCCCGCGCCGAGGCCTCCGGGCCGTCCGAGGCGTGAACCAGGTTCATCTGGCGGCTGCTGCTGTAGTCGCCGCGAATCGTGCCAGCGGCCGCTTTCAGGCCGCTCGTGGCGCCGAGCATTTCACGAACCACGCGAATCACTTCCAGCCCTTCGAGCACCAACGCGACGATCGGACCGCCGGTGATGAATGCCTCCAGGTTCGGATAGAACGGCTTGCTCACGTGTTCAGCGTAGTGCTTTTTCGACAACTCCGGGGTCACGCTCAGCAGCTTCATGGCGACGATGTTGAATCCCTTGTCCTCGAACCGAGTGAGGATCTTGCCGGCCAAACGGCGCTGGATGCAGTCGGGCTTGAGCAGGATGAGGGTACGTTCCATGGCGGGCGCGGCTCCGATTTTCTCGATGTCAGATGGGGAGAGTTTAGAGGATCGCCGTCGGCCATGTAAGTGCCGGGGGGCAACGGCGGATTTGCCTTGTTTTCCAGTCCCCGTGTCCTGCCCAATCCTCAGCCTCAAATGAATTCCTGCCGCGGAGAATCGCGCAAGATTTGCCGATAAACAACAAGGCAAATCTGGATGGATGTGACTGCGCGCCGGGTAGGCGCCCGCGCGCAAGCAGCTATTTCGCCGCAACTCGACCCAATTTGACAAGCGCCAGGCGAAGCTCCGACCCGCTTCGCTCGGCTTTAAACGATGCTCTACCCGGGGGGGAAGACTGGAGCAGCCGCGCGTCACTTGTTGACGCGGTTGCTGGGCTGCGCGCTGGCCTGCTGGGCGACGATCGCCGCGGCGCAAGCCCCAGCGTATCCGCAGCGCAACTGGATTGAGCCCTATCCCGAGACGATTGTTGCCTCGGATCAAACGCTCGAGACGCCGCCGGACGAGGCCGCGGTGATGGTCAGCGATGACGCGACCTGGATGGCGGATCCTCCCGTCGAATACTGCGACGACGACGTCTGGAACTGGCGGATTCTCCCGTCCGGCTTGGCGTACCGCGCGTATCTCGCCGGGCCGCGGGAATCGCGCTTGAGCAGTTTCTGGGCGCACGAGAAAGATCAGGGCTGGCTCTGGGACGTTGCCCTCGGCGGTCGCGCCGCGTTGCTACGTTACGGCACGCAGAATGGTATCCGGCCGCAAGGTTGGGAACTGCAAATCGAAGGCGCCGGGTTGCCGCGGCTGGGGATGGAAGTAGAGTCCGACGTCCAAGCGGTGGATTTTCGGGTGGGCGTACCCCTCGTATACGCCGTCGACAATTATCAATTTAAGCTCGCCTATTACCACCTCAGCTCGCACCTGGGAGACGAGTATCTCATCAAGAATCCCGGCTTCGAGCGCCTCAACTATGTGCGCGACTCGATCGTACTTGGCACCGGCTACTACCTGACGCCGGAGCTACGTGCGTATGGCGAGGCCGCCTATGCATTCAACTTCGACGGGGGCGCGAAGCCGTGGGAGTTTCAGTTCGGCATGGAACGCGCGCCGGCGGGGCCGACCGGCGTACATGGCGCTCCGTTCGCTGCGGTGAACGGTCACTTACGTGAAGAGTTCCGCTTCAGCGGCAACCTCGTGGTCCAAGCCGGCTGGGCCTGGCGCGGCGAAGGGGCCGGACATCTCCTGCGCACCGGCTTCGAGTACTTTAACGGCCGAGACGAACAGTACTCGTTCCTACGCGAACATCAGCAGAAGATGGGCTTAGGACTTTGGTATGATTTTTAGGGTTCTTCACCCAATTCCGGGGAATGAGGGGATGAGTTGAGTCAACGGCAGGTCTGCTTCATGTTGCTGGGTGTTGACGAAACCAGTGACACTGAGCAG
>JAWXBP010000272.1 GCA_034440135.1 Planctomycetia bacterium | reverse complement strand
GGCGCAGCGTCAGTGACTTAGCAATCGACATGATCCGCCAATCGCGCGCGGCAATACGTCCTCTGATTCGCTTTCCAAAGTGGAGGCAAGGAGCGTTTGCCTGTGATCGCCTCGGCGATCCTTCGCCACGACCTGCGTCGCAGCGGTTGCTGGAGCAAACAACGCCAGGCAAGCCGGCGAGCGATGCTCAAGTCGCCGGCTTCCACGCAAAGTCCGATGGCGCGGGTTTGCATATTGAACGCGTGAAGCTCAGGATCAGCCGCATGGATCGCCATCGGCGTGGTCGATGCGGAATAGTCAGGATCGTACTTTTGGCGGATTTCGGCGAACACTCTCCGGCGACGCATCAAGGACTCGACGCTGCGGGAGTGCCCATCAACGAGCACTCGCACGAAGTACAGGCAATCTCCGAGGAGCGCGGCGGGCGCCTCGCGCATCAACCGGTACCAGAGGGGGTTTTCATTGTCGAATTCGAGATCGTAGAAGCCCACGCGCTCCGCCAAGGCGCGGCGAAACACTCCCGTCGCGTCTGGGAACAAGCGCGGTCGGAGGGTAATTCCGGCAGGTTTCAGCGGTTCCCAACCGAACTTTCGCAGCGGCAACAGGGCTTTACCGCCGAGCGTGACTAGTCCGGAGAGGCTGCCCACGAAGCCGAACTCCGGATGTTCGTCGAGAAAGCGAACTTGCTTGGCCAGCCGCTCCCGGTGCGATAAGTCGTCCGAGTCCATGCGCGCCACCAAGGGCGCCCGTGCCAGTTCTACGCCCTTCTGCAACGTGTGAATAAAGCCGGCATGATCGCTTTCGATTACGCGCAGCCGAGGATCGCTGAAAGTCGCGAGCACCTCGCGGGTGCGGTCCGTCGAACCGTCGTCAACAATCACGAACTCGAAATCGTGAAACGTCTGCGACAAAATACTGCGCACGGCATCGCCGACCAAACCCTCCTGGTTGTAAACCGGCATGACGACGGACACGGCAGGCGTTGCCCGCTTCGCGGTCGCCGGTCGCGGATTGCCGTCGCATGTGTCGACTACCGACATGACTTGATGCTCCAGGTCACATTCGCGCCGCTTTGCCAAAATGCGAAATCATCTCGCCGTGACATCGCTCAACAAGCAATCAATTGAGCAGGAAGGAATCGCTGCATGCATGCTTCGAATGCGCGATTCGCCGCACTTGCCTGTTCTGAAGCGCGCGCCAGCAGCCGGGGGCGTAGCTCTTCCGCCATGCTCCAAGCGCTCCTCAGGGCAGTCCCTAACTCCTGAGGCGCATCGTCCGCCGCGATGTCGACCGCCGTCAAGCCGCCCGGAAACATTTCCGCCAGACCGAGGAACTTTTGTCGGTAGTATTCCTGGGCATATACGCCCACCACGGGAAGTCCTTGGGACAGCGCGAAAACGCCCGCATGATAGCTGCCGGTCACCACCACGCGGCATCGTGAAACCTGCTCGGCAAGTTGTTCCGGCGTGGAGACTGTGTCGTTCAGCGACACTTGTCCACGAACGTCCTTCACCAGCTCTCGAATCGAAGTATTGTCGTCTGGCGGGCAATCGCGCCGCACGGGGAGTCCGATGATCGGAGCATCGAGTTCGGCGGCAAACCTGGTGACCTGCCGCCCCATTTCTTCAACCTGCAAAGCGTTCACTGCCGAGTAACGAGCAACTCGCACGTTCACGCCCAAACCCGTTCCGATTTCTTCGCTGGCAAACGAGTTCGACAACTCGATTGCATCATCCCCCGTGACCGTGAACTTCTCTTCGGGAACACCAATAGAACGCAAAAACGGAGGTCCGAATTGCGATTCACGGAGGCAGATATGATCTACTTTGGGCAGCACCTCGCGACATCGCGATTTCAACTTTGGGTTGGTGATCGGTCCGATGCCTTGGCCGAACATGAGCGTCGGGCGGCCCTGCCGTTGCGCGCGCTCAAGGATGGCCAGCGTTCCCAACGCGTGGCGATAAAACTCGTCGTTGATGCCGCCCTGGCCGGAAACGATGAGGCCGGTCGCGTTCTTGATCAATTCCTCGATCGCCAGCGTGGCGTCGACGTCCTTTCCTCGAAATGTTCGAGCGAGTTTCAGTAGTGCGCCGAAGGTGCCCGGCGACGTCCTCCGAATGCGGCCTTCCACCTGTTCCAGAACAAGGCCGAATGGACGTGGCAATCGCTTAGCGGAATAGCCGCAAATGGGGTGTGACGAACCCCAGAGATCGCGCCCCGTAGCGTCCACCGGTTGCACGCCAGGAAGCACCTGTGATGTGCGCTCTACGTCGCGCGTCAACAAGTTGACCCGGGCGCCCGGCATCCAGGCGTCAAGTCTTGAAAGCGCCGCGACGAGCATCGCCATGTCGCCGAGATTGCGATCGCAACGGTACCCGCTTGGATCGACCAACACTGTTCCGCCCCGTTGCGCAGCGGTTGCACTCGTCATTGGGCGTTCCACCCGTGAGGCAGTACAATTTGCCCGATACGGGGAATCGAATACCTCGGTTGCACGCTGACTTCGGGCGGCAATACATCGAATGACATCACCGATTCGATGTGATCCAGCAGACCTTCATCGGACTGTATCGCGACGTTCACGCGATACCGACCGGGAACCAGGAGAAACTGGCCGACGTCACAGCTGAAACGGGTTGTGCCGGAGGCGCGATCCTCGCGGTCGACGCTGACGTTACGCGTCGTGAAATGCGTGATTGGATTGGACTGCTGGTCGTAGATCGTGAATGCGCAATTAACGCGATGGTCGACGACCGGAACGACGTCAATCACGAACTCGACGCGCTCGCCGCAAACGACGATGCCCGGAATGCCGTTACTCCCGACGACGTCAAAGCCGACGACCCGCGATACGCCAGAACCACGTCGATCAGGCCTTTCTGCGGGCCCAATCGCGGCCGATTTCTCCAACGAATTCAGATACTCTTGGACGGCGTTAGTTGCGGCGCCATCAAAGGTTAACTGTCCATTGCTTAAAACAATGCCGCGCGTGCAGAGCCCTTGGACCGCGCCAAGATTGTGACTGACGAACAGAATTGTGCGCCCTTGACTCGCGACATCCCCCATTTTGCCAAGGCATTTACGTTGGAACTCCGCGTCGCCGACGGCGAGCACCTCGTCGACGAGCAAAATATCGGGATCAAGATTCGCCGCGACCGCGAAGGCGAGCCTCAAGTACATTCCGCTCGAATAGTGCTTCACCGGCGTGTCAATAAACTTGGCGATTTCGGCGAAGTCTACGATCTCGTCGAACTTCCTCTGGATCTCGCGCCGTGTCATACCGAGGATCGAGCCGTTCAAATAAACGTTTTCGCGGCCCGTCAATTCCGGGTGAAAGCCGGTGCCGACTTCGAGCAGGGACGCAACTCGACCGCGCAGTTGAGCGAATCCGGCCGTCGGCTCTGTGATGCGCGTTAGAACTTTCAGCAGCGTGCTCTTCCCGGCCCCGTTGCGGCCGATGACGCCGAGCACTTCGCCGCGCTTTACTTCGAAGGACACGTTGCGGAGCGCCCAGAACGATTCATGCAATGAATGCGCCGCGGCGGCGTGGCCGCGCGCCAGCAGGGCCGCCTTGCGGAACGGGCTGACGAAGACGTCGGTGATCGATTCGCGCAGCGTGCGATAGCGCGTTTGCACGTGACCGATGTGGTATTGCTTACCCAGGTCTTCGACGGTGATGGCGATATCGTTCACAGTGTTCCTCAAACCACGTCCGCGAAGGACTTTTCCATGCGACGGAAATAGAACGCTCCGCTGCACAAGATGCAGACCGAAACAGCCGCCGAAAT
>JAWXBP010000271.1 GCA_034440135.1 Planctomycetia bacterium | reverse complement strand
GCGCGCATTCCGGGCATTGCGGCCAGAAAGCGATGGTGCGTTCGCTGTCGTCGATCATGTCCGGCGGTTCATCTCGGGCAAACTCGCCGCGCGCGGCGATCTGTCGTTCGAAGCGGAGCGCTAACTCGCGCGCCACTTCGGCGTCACTCGCGGCCACGACTACGCGCGGGGCCGTCGACAGGCCGAGCGGCAATTCGCCTCCTTCGCCGGTCAGCCCGTCGTTCACCACGAGGGCGGCGATGCCGTGCTCGTCCAACATTTGTTGCAGCAGCACGGCTTGCAGCCGGTTGCCGGCCGAGTAGATCACGACTTGTCGTTCGCTCATCGCGGTCGGCTCGGGGTCACGGCGTCCGCTTCAGCAAGCCGCTTTCGCGCAGCCACTCGCCGCAACGATCGGCCCAATGCGTGACCGGCTGTTCGGTCTGCCGCAATCCATAGCCGTGGCCGCCGGTGGAATAGACGTGCAACTCGGCGGGCACGCCGGCCTGCTTGAGGCCCAAGGTGAGCAAGAGGCTGTTGGCGACGGGCACCGGATCGTCGATGGCGTGAACCAAAAACATGGGGGGCGTATTCGAAGTCAGCTTTACGTAGGGTTTCAACGTCGGGCTGTCCTTTTCCGCAAAGCCGCCGGCATAGATCAGCACGGCGAAATCGGGTCGGGAGGAGACCTGGTCGACGTCGTCCGCAGCTTCATATTGCCGCTCTTCGAGGATCGCGGTCAAGCCCGCGGTCTCGCCGCCGGCCGAGAAGCCGAGAATGCCGATTCGCTTGGGATCGAGCTTCCACTCCTCGGCGTTGGAGCGGGTGAGGCTCACGGCGCGCTGCCCGTCTTGCACGGCGGCCAGCCAACGTTTGTCTTGATCACGGGCCGGCACGCGGTACTTGAGCACGATGCCGGTGACGCCAATCGTATTCAACCACTCGGCGACTTCGGTGCCTTCCAGGTCGTAGGCCAAGATGTGATGGCCGCCCCCGGGGCAGATCACGACCGATGCACCGGTGTCCAATTCCGGCGCAGGCCGATAGATCGCCAGCGTTGGCGTCGAGACGTTCCCGATCCGCTGCAAGCGGCGGCCCGCGATGAGATTGTCCGAGTCCTTGGTGGTATCCGCCTCGGGCGGCAGTTCTTTGGTTTCGCCTGGCGGTTTACCTGGCCAGAGGTTCAACGTGGCGGACGGTTCCACGGCCGCCGCCAGATTCGCGGCACAAAGTGCCATCAACATCGCAAGGGTTGTCAGCGGGCGCATCGTACCACCTGGGAGGAAGTTAGGGGCTGGATGGAAGAAAACCTACCACCGCTTCGTCGAGAATTCCAGCCAGCGATTGCCAATCGTCTGGACGTCTCTCATCTTTACGAAGACAATTCCCACCGCTTACCACGAGCCGCTGCGATGGCCATGACGATGGACGCTCCGGAAATCCACGAAATCCACGCCCTGGACGAAGCCTTCGACCGGGATCGCTTTTTGTTGGTGCAAAAGCGGATTGCGATCAACGAGAAGTATTACATCTCGGACGATCACAACCAGCGCATCTTGTTCGTGGAACGGCCTTCGCACTTGCTGCGGCAGTTGCTCGCGCTGTCCGCAGCGCTATTGAGCGTCACCGTCTGCATCATCCTGGGCGGCGGCATTGCGTCATTGCTGAAGGGTCAGCCCGAGGGCTGGCAAGCTACCGCGGGACTGGGCGGCATCGGCCTGGGCTTCGTGCTCGGCGTCGTGGCCTTCGCGCTGCTCTATCCCAAACGGCATGTCACGTTCTATCGCGACGACACGCGCCGTGAGCGATTGCTTTCGATCACGCAGGTGAATCGCATTCAGTTGTTGTTCTCGCACTTCGAGATTCTGGACGAGCTCGGCGCACCGCTCGCGCGGCTGCGGAAGAACCAGTTGACGAATATCTTCCGCAAGCGTTGGGTGGCCTTCACGCCGACCGGCAAGTCGCTGTGCGTGGCATTGGAGGATTCTTTGCTGCTGGCGATGGTGCGGCGATTCGTCGGGCCGATGATGGGCGCGCTCCGGACGAACTACATCATTGTCGCCGGCGACGGCACGAACGAGCGGCTGCTCGGCAAGTTCGACCGCAAATTCACGCTGTTTGATCAGTACGTTTTGGACATGACGGCCGATCCGAAGCGGGAACTGGATCGGCGCGTGGCCTTGGCCGTCGGCGTGCTGTTGGATACGGGCGAGCGGCGGTAGTTCGGCGCGTCTTATGAATAAGGCTGTGGGAGGCGTCTCCGACGCCGATGATCGATACCGCGGCGCGAGTATGCGCTGTAGCTGGTGCCAACGTCTTCTCCATCGGCGTCGGAGACGCCTCCCACAGCCTCCGATTGGGCCGGCGCCATCGCATTGATCCTCGTGCAATCTCGCCGGCAACTTGTTCTACTGGTTTCCTGATCGCCCACTCGCGTGCAGGAAACGTATGGATTGCCCCGACTCGATTCGACTCGACTATTTGCCGAAGCTGCCGCGCCATCGTGATCCGAAGATCGGGTGCATCGGCGCCGGCTTTATCATGGCTGATTGCCATCTGGTGGCGTATCGGCAGGCCGGCTTCAATCCGTGGGCGATCTCGGCGCGCCGTCCTGAGCAAGCGCAGGAAGTTGCTATCCGGCACGCGATTCCGAAGGTCTACGCGACCTATCAGGAATTGCTGCGGGACGAGGAGATTGAAGTCGTCGATATCGCGGTGCCGCCGGACGTGCAGCTTGATGTGGTCCGCGAAGTTGTTCAACATGCGGGGCACATTCGCGGCATCCTCGCGCAGAAGCCGCTGGGCGTGAATTACGTCGAAGCGAAGGAGATCGTCCGACTTTGCGACGAGGCCGGGATCACGTTGGCCGTGAACCAGAACATGCGCTACGACCAATCGGTCCGCGCGATGAAGTCGTTGCTCAGCAGCGGCGAGCTGGGCGAACCGGTGATTGCCACGATCGACATGCGCGCCGTCCCGCATTGGATGCCGTGGCAACAGCGGCAAGGCTGGGTGACGCTCCGCATCATGAGCATTCACCACCTCGACACGTTTCGCTACTGGTTTGGCGACCCGGAGCGTGTTTTCGCCAGCGTGCGGCCCGATCCTCGCACGTTGCGCAAGTTCGAGCATCGCGACGGCATCGCGATGTACATCCTGGAGTACGCCAACGAATTTCGCGCATCCTCCTGGGACGACGTCTGGGCGGGACCCGATCAAGACGTGACGCCGACTGATACCGCGATCCGCTGGCGCGTGGAAGGCACAAAAGGACTCGCCAAGGGCACGATCGGTTGGCCCGGCTATCCGACGCGCGTGCCGAGCACGATGGACTTCGCGGTGGCCTCGCATCCCGGCCGTTGGTTCCAGCCGCGCTGGGACGAAGTCTGGTTTCCGGACGCGTTTGTCGGGCCGATGGCGCAACTCCTCTGCGCCCTTGAAGACCACGCGGAGCCGGAAATCAGCGGCCGAGACAACCTTGGTACGATGGCGCTGGTCGACGCGTGCTATCGCTCGGTCGAGGAACATCGCGCGGTGAGGTTGGAGGAGGTAGTTTGAAGTTTTCAGTGTTCCGTTTTCAGTGTGGCGGCTCGGGTGAGGCGATCGCGGATGGCCAGCCACGCGTCATCGTTGGGCGGCGGTTCGACCACGATATGGTCTGCTCCCCAGGCGTCTAATGCGTGGAGCGTGTCATAGAGCAGCGCCGCGTAACCTGCGGCATCGCGCGGCATGACGAACGCGCGAAGCCGATCGATGGCAAATGGTTTGCTCGTTCCCTCGGTCGGTGCGAAGCGGAGCCAGCCGACGCGATGTCGCGAACGCACGAGTTCCATGGTCCGGGCGTAGCCATCGTCGGGCGCCAGTTCCAGCGTCGCCTTGGGCGCATAGTGGCGCGAGAGCATCCCCGGTGATGGTAGCGCCGCGGTCGATTCGCCGCTGGTGTTCGCTCGCGCGAGGGGGCCCACGATGACCTCGATGTCCTCTGCACTAAGTAAGCCAGGACGCAGCAATCGCGGTTGTGTTTCGACAAGCGACAAAACCGTGGATTCGATGCCTCCGGGCGTTGGCCCGCCGTCGAGAATCAGCTCAATCCGCCCGTCCAAGGCACACAACACATGCTCGGCGCGCGTGGCGGAAATGCCGCTGGAGCGATTGGCGCTCGGCGCGGCGATGGGCGTGCCGGCCGCACGAAGCAACGCTTGAGCGACCGGGTGCGCGGGGGCTCGCAATGCGACCGTTGATCCGCCGGCGGTGACGACGTCCGGCACGAGATCGCGTTTGGGCAATACAAGCGTTAATGGTCCCGGCCAGAAACGTGTGGCTAGCGCGTCCGCCAGCGGCGTCCATTCCGCCAATTCTTGTGCCGCGGCTGCATCCGGCACGTGAACGATCAACGGATTGCGCTCGGGCCGGCCTTTGGCCTCGTAGATTCGCGTCACGGCTGCCGCGTTCAACGCGTCCGCGCCGAGGCCGTAGACGGTTTCCGTCGGAAAGGCCACGAGTTCGCCGCGACGCACGGCCGTCGCCGCGCGCGCGATCGCGCCGGGATCCGGGTGTTCGGCGTCAACCTTCAGCAGTTCGGTGGACATGGATGATCGTTCGACTTGTTAAACGCAATCGCGATGACTCAGTATAGATGACCAAGTCGGCGTGCGGTGCGGCTGTTCCTATCGTGATCGCGCAGCCGCCATTAGAATTGACGGCGTCCTCACCTCCTCTTGCCGTTGAATGCGCTGCCAGCCCTATGCCGGACTTGCCCCGATCTGATGACTGGCTCATTTTCCACGGCGAAGCGAGCCCAGCCGAAGCGCGGGTCTACGTCCGCTTGCGCGTTGATAAACCGGAGGCGTTTCATCGATTGCGCGGAGAGATTACGGGGCCGTTCAGCCGCTATGCCCGCACCTTATCGGCGACGACGCGGTTTGACGTGGCTGTTGCCGGCAGGGAGGTTTTGGCCCAGAGGGTGTTGCCGGACCCCTGCTTTTGGACGCCGGAGCTGCCGTACCTTTATCAGGTGCGGCTCACTCTGGAACGAGCTGGACAGTGCATTTGGTCCGACGAACGGACGTTTGGGATTCGTCGGCTGGGCGTGCGAGGGCGTCGGCTGTACTTCGAGGCCAAGAATTGGGTGTTGCGCGGGGCGTTTGTCGAGGAATTGGCGGATTTTGACTGGGACGTCTGGCGGGAACTGGACCTGGCGCCGGTGGTACGGGCTCCGTCGGAAGCGTTTTGCGCTGCGGCGGATCTGCGCGGGGTGTTGTTGGGCGCGATGACAACGGAGGACGAGCCTCTGGACGAGCCGTTGCGGCGTTGGCAGCGACATCCGAGCGTGGGCTTGATTCTTGTCGACGCGGCAACGAAGTTCGATCCAGAGCTGCGCCGGCTGGTTCCAAATACCATCGTCGCGGCAGAATTTGCCGCTGGATCGCGGCCTCTTCCCGGCTGGGCAGACGTGGCCCTTTGGAGCTTCGCGATCGGAGGGCTGCCAGCGGCGCAATCCTCTCCGACACTGGCCATCCGTCGTTTGGGCCGGCCTGCCCAACCGGCTGACCTCCGCGACGGTTGCGATTTCTTACAGCGCGACCTGGCGGGCAGCCAGGAATTGGCCGGTTATCTGGTGTGATCGGAAACACGCGCCAGTCTCGATATTTGCCCCCGATGTGGCCCGTGTGAGGCGTCGAAGTGGCAATTGTTAAGAAATCCAGGGAAAACCGTTGCCCAAACGCCCCATTTTGACTATTTTTGACAGCAGGCACAATCGAACTCACCTTTTGGGAGGGGTGACCACCTCTCCGGTTGGGTCGCTAGGAACTTGTCGATTTATTCTTCTCTGACTGGGGACACCACATGAAGCGCAGATTTTGGTTGGGGGGCAGCGCGGCGCTGCTACTGAGCAGCGTCGGCTCGGTTCAGGCGGACTGGCTGATTCAGACGTATTCCAAGCCGTCGACGGGTGTGATCACCAACTATGCGACCGCAGACGCGTTGATCGGCGGCGCCGGATTGGCTTTCTCGAATGCGGCCCAGTACTCGCTGGCCAACACGCAAGACAACGGCGACGGCGGCGGACCATTCGGTCTCGGCACGCAAGTCGTCGGCATCGGCCCCGGCGACATCAACGACTTCGCCTTCGTCGGCACGGGTTCGTTGTCCGTGGCCACGACGGGCAGCTACCAGTTCTTCACGAACACCGACGACGGATCGCGTCTGCGGCTGAACATCAATGGCGGCGGGTTCAACCAGGTGATCGCCGACGACGTGCTTTCGGGCCCGCATACGGTCCCTAGTGCCGCGATTCCGCTGACCGCCGGTGATTCGGTCGCCTTCGATTGGATGTGGTTTGAGGCGGGCGGCGGCGCCGAGGGTGAATTCTTCTACGATCGCGATGGCGGCGCGGACGCCCTGATCGGCGACGGCGCTCAAGGCTTGACCTTGGACGGTGGCGCCTTTACCGGCACCGTCTACAAGTCACTGATCGTGCCAGGAATCACCATCAACAACTTTGCCGATGCGACCACCGTCGTGAATACGCCGGGTACGTTCAAAGGGCAAGGTTACTTCCCGACGTTCAATATCTCGAATTCCGACAGTGACGGAGTCTTCCCGGGCGGCGTCAACGTGGTCGGCGTGGCGCCGGGCGCGGATGACTTCGTTGCAATCGGCACCGGCTTCTTGGACATTCAACCTGGAATGACGGGCGATTACATCTTCCGTTCGAATACCGATGACGGCGGACGGCTGAAAATCGATCTCAACGACGACGGCGACTTCGATGACGCTGGCGAACTGGTGATTAACCGGGACGTCCTGCAGGGCGCCACGGACACCGATTCCCTCACGGTCAACTTCGCTTCGGATGGGTACTATATGATCGAGTACTCCTTCTTCGAGCGCGGCGGCGGCGCTGAGGGTGAGCTTTCGGCCCGCAGTGTCAATTCCGCGAGTTTCGTGCTCGTTGGTGACACGGCGAACGGCGGCCTGGGCGTCGTCCGTCCGGTTCCGGAACCCTCGACGTTGATCTTGGCCGGTCTCGGCGGCCTGGCGGCGTTGCTGTACAAGCGACGCAAATAGTCCTTGAAAAACGGCCTACGAACGAAGCGCACGACCCAGCCCAGGCGGCTGGGTCGTGGCGTTTCCGGGTCGAATGGGGGACGGAGGGTTGGCGACCAAGGGATTCCGCTACCGCACCCCCCTCTGTGTGGCGACCCGGACACTATTTCGGAAGAATTTGATTTTTCCACTTGTATCGGGGTAGGGTCCGATTTACCCTAGGGCACATGCAAGGAGTGCATCCATTTGAATTTACCGGTTGAATAGCATTCCACTCATCTCATCATCGGGAAAGCCGCTATGAAGTTCCGCAATCTTGCGTCGGCATTGGCGCTCACTTTGGTCGGCTTGTTCGGCGCGTCCGTGCAAGCGGCGACGATCTTCACCCCTGGCGATCCGATCGTGGCGATCTGGAACACGACCGCGAGCGGTAACAGCACCGCTTCGACCGCCGGCACGACGGCCGCTGGCCAGTATCCGGCAGGCGAAGCCGCTCCGCTCGCCATCGACGGTTTGAGCACGACGAAGTATTTGAACTTCGGCGGCGGTGGCGGCGGTGGCGTTTCGACGGCGTCGAAGGGATTGGGGACCGGATTCTACATCACGCCGACTGTCACCGATTCGATCGTTCAGTCGTTCCAGTTCACGGCCGCGAACGACGCTCCGCTCCGTGATCCGCTCTCGATCACCATTGAAGGCTCAAACGGCGGGGCTTTGGATCAAGGCGCCAGCTGGACGTTGATCTACTCCGGCACGACTGGTCTCGACACTGACCCGGGCCGTTTTCTGCCGGGCGCGTTGGTGCCGGTAACGGGCAACGTCACGATGTACGACAGCTACCGCGTGTTGGTCACTTCGCAGCGTGGCGTCGCGAACAGCGTGCAGTATGCCGATGTGCAATTCTTCGGCGTGCCGGAACCGACGAGCATCGTGCTGGCGGGCATCGCCGGCATCGCGTTGCTGGGCTTCGCCCGTCGTCGCACTGCCTAGTTTCACGAACGCTGAAATTTCAATTCAAGACGGGCCGTCCAATAGCTGGATGGCCCGTCTTTTTTTTGCGCCAAGGCAAACCAAGTGCAGCCGCATAAAGTTTGATCCGGGGTGCCAGTGGC